>JBIKLJ010000051.1:0-27406 GCA_044359895.1 Pirellula sp. | reverse complement strand
ACGTACGCACAGTCCCCTGTGAAACACCCAAAATCTCCGCCGCTTCCGCGACCTTTACGTACTCGCTTAATTTGGTCTTCATGCGTTCAGTCCTGCAGAACTCTATGTCAAACAGACAAAGTCTATCGAAGTCTACAGGGTTTTGATAGCATATGCAATCAAGTAGTTTGGACGTTAGCCAAAAGTAGTGACACGTTTGGTCACAGGGACGACCATTTCTGCAACAAAATCTTGGAACTGTGTCAGACTTCGTGAATGGATTGGTCAAAAATGACGCTCGTTCTTCCCGCCCTCACCGCTTTTGATCCAGAGACTAGTAGCGAGGGTACGCTCGATCCGCTCGGACTGTACTTGATCGCCGATCAGCTTGCGACAAAGCTGGTGCCGGCGGTGCGCGAACGTATGCAGCGCATCCGGTTTCTGACTGTCATGTCTGTTGGGGCAGTCCTCACCGAGGAGCTGGAGTGGAACGCTGATAGCGGTGAGTGCGAACCATGGCTGGTATGGGAATGGCTGGTGGTGGAGGCGTTGCTGCGATCACCAACCATTGCTCCGGAGCTGCGTGGAGTGCCTGGTACGCTGGTGACAAAGCGTGCGCTTAGAGCGCATCAGTATCTCGATGAGCGTAGCTATCTGAAGACGCCGCGGATCTTTGGCTTTCACGGTGTGTACAAGCGACTGGCGATTCATCTAGGGCTTGTCGATGTACACATGAATCCACAGGCCAGTGCAGAAGAACTTGTGCAAGCATGGGCTCGCGATCATGGCTGGCTGACTCGGCAAGAGGTTAACCAAGTATTCGACGTCTGGAGAACTGGCTTGCGTCGTAGTTTGGAAGCAACTCCTCCACGCACACACACATATTGGAGCAGCGACAAATGGGAGCAACTCGCGCGTTCAATGCGACCCGACGGCGCTGGTAAGTATGAAAAGAAAGTGCTCACCCGAGTGTTGCTGAACAATGACCACCGCTCACTCGGTGCACTGTCCAACATTTGGAGCCTTCAAGAAGAGTTTGATGATGACAGTTATTGTGAAGAGAGTGTGTTTGCCGAACTGAAGGCGCGTCTACCAAACCTGCTCCCATTGCTTGATGCCATTACGGTATACGAAGCGTTCTGTCGCAAATTGACCGATGGTTTTAATCTGATTCGCAAACACGCTGTTTATGCCGATATGCGGGGACTCAAGGTTACCGAACTTGGCGTTGAGTCGAAGTTTGTCAATGCTGTCGCCGATCTCTCGTCAGCGTTTGAGTCGGCGTATGCGGCGCTTCAGGATTGGGACGGACGACTGGCAAGCGAATTTGACGAGAGGTTCAGAGCGTTCGCCGAACCGATGGAGTCATCTGAGACTGCTATTGCCTTGTGCGAACATCATGAATCGATTCAACGAGGAAAGAGCGAATCGGGCAAGCGAACGTGGTTCGATCGGTTGGGTGACGATCGCATTTACCTGCGTCAGCAGTATCGCGAGAGCATCTCTGATCCGATGCCCGATCGTTTCGTCCATGATTACAGGGCACGACCCATCCGCAACTTTTATAAGGACCTAAGGTAATGGCAAAGAAACGGAAGTCCGACTCTGCCGTTGCCATGCTCGAAATGTGGCGAGCGCCTGCGGGGGCCGGTGAACCCATCGGCTGTCTTGCTACGACATTCACGTTTCAGCCTGGACTCTTTGAGGAGCAGTGCTTGGCTCGTTTCCTGCAAGTTGATTCTGATCCGCAGCGAGAGGAGTTGGCTTATTTGTTGGAACGGGAAGCCAACCTTGGAAAAGCATACGCCGGCGTGCTTGTCGATCGATCGCAGGCGGGTGTCGAACATTCGCTTCGCTGGGATGTATTGTCAGTACACATTCCTCGCGGGAAGCAGCACGCGAAGATCAGCTTACTGGCATGGGAGAATTGCGTACGTGTCATTGTGAGTTCCGCGAATCTGACAGAACAGGGATATCGCAGTAATCAGGAGGTGACGATCGCCATCGACAGCAATCTGGATGGTACCGATCAGAGAATCGTAGCCGAGGCAGTTCATTTCCTTGAATCGTTAATCGATTTCGTCCCCAGTGGTGACGGCGAGAGCCCACAGAAGAAACGTGCGACAGCATTTTTAGAGCAATTGAAGTTGCTGATTCAGGATTGGCCGAAAGCCACTAGCGATCCGTCAGTGAGACAACTACTGGTTGCAACCTTGCCGCGAAATACCTTTCGATCTGAGGAAGCCCGGAGCGCTCTTTCTGAGACTGTGAAAGCTTGTCTCAAAAATGGAGGCCCGGAGGAGATTTGGGTTGCTTCTCCGTTCTTCGATGTCGGTGACGGGGAAGACGTGACGACAGTCGCGCTTTGCAAGGCATTTGCGAGAGGAAGAACACGATCGATCTATTTCGCGGTACCCTCCTTGGACCGTTTGGGAACTGAAGCTCCGCGACTGGCTGCTCCAAAGAGCTTGCTAGTTACGAGTAAAAAGTACGTCGATGACGTCGCGTTCGAGATACTTCCATACACAGACGCAGGGGGTAATGAGCGTCAATGGCACGCAAAGATGTTGGCTTTGCGCCGATACGACGATGAGGGAGGTTACGCTGCTTTGATGATAGGCTCTTCGAATTTCACGAAAGCAGGTATGGGGATCGGCGGCGTTGCTAACGCTGAATTGAATCTTCTGACGATTGCGAAGCTCGGTGGCCAATCCAAAGTCTCCAAGCAGCTGGATCAAGTGTGGCCGGAAATGGAGACCGTTGAAAATCTGACCGAAGACTTGCTTCTAGGTCCAGCACAAGAGCTTGAGGAGGAAGAACGAACCGGGGTTGCATGTGTCCCATTGTCCTTCGTGTCTGCGACTTTTCGTGCGGGCTCCAACCCAATGCTGATCATTGATCTCGATTCAACAATTCTACCCACGGACTGGTTGTGTCAGTCGCTACCTCAGACAAATTGGTTCACTCTTAATGCGGGTGAGTGGATCGCGTCGGGGAGCAAATCGAAAGTTGAAGTCGAATGGCAGCATGCTACGCCTCCCTCTCGTTTGCTGGTGTGTTGGCTTAGCAACGATGGCACTTGGAGTGAAGGCTTCTTGCCAATCAACGTCGAGTGCCCAGATGATCTTCCGGCACCTACCGAGATTCAGAGCATGTCGGCCGATGAACTGCTGATGATCCTCGCTGCCTCCGATCCAGGGGCAGCCCTGCGAGTTTGGACCAAGTCCTTACATCGAAGTGAAGACGGTTTTGATGAAGACCTAGACTCGGCTGAACCTGCAGACTTGGACCCGCTGAGGGCATATTCCTTGGCAAACACATTTCTACACCGAATTAGAAACCGAGCACGCATTTTTGCTCGATTGAGGCAAAACCTGGAGCGTCCAGCGCGAACCAAGCAAACGCTGCTTTGGCGACTGGAAGGGTTTATAGGTGTCAAGGCACTGGCTGAGCGATTGTGCGCCGAAGCCATGACGAGCTCGACCAATACCGAAGAGGCTCTGTTGTCGCTTATCGACTTCATCATTCTGCTCCGCGAAGTGAACTACTCGAATGAAGTCGGTGCAGTAACGCGTGAACAATTCGATTGCATCTATCTGCCGTTCCTGAGCAACTTGGTCCGATTCTTAGACCAACGCGTACGATCTGACAGCGCAAGATTTGGAAAAGATCTGCTCGCATTTTGGGGAAGGACAATAAAGCAATGTCAGCAGTAGATACCTTCCAAATCGTGGACAGCTTGGTGCTGGGCTCAAAGCAGAATGAGCATGTTCCCATTGCAGACCAAGATCGCCAAAAGCGTGAGACGATAGAGATACTCAAGCGCCTGCGGCTTCAACCTGGTGTCGTCTTGGCAGACGAAGTAGGGATGGGCAAGACATTTGTTGCTCTGGCAGTGGCCTATTGCGTTGGATTGCAGAGTAAGCGTGGACCTGTTGTGGTAATGGCTCCGCCCAACTTGATTGACAAGTGGGCCAATGACCTCAAGACGTTTTGTGAGCTCTATGTCTCGGGGCACAACCCAATCGATCGAAACCAGGCGACTCCGAAAGAGCTTCGTGCAAGCGGTGCGTTTCGATACGGTATTGCGAGAAGCAGCGTTGACTTTTTGAAGTTGTTGGATGATCCGGCGCGTGTCCGATGCCATATCGTCTTTCTAGCACAAGGATCGATGGCAAGGCGTCAGTCTGACAAATGGGTTCGACTAGCACTGGTGCGCGAGGCTTTTCGGAGGCATGCGCGCGGCAAATCAGCCTTGGTCCATGTTCGCAAGGTTGCTCATCGATTCATGGCGGAGTTGTTGCAAGCGCTGGGAGAGCAATCCGCAAGTGGCTGGAAGGAACATCTCTGGGACGACCTCTTGCACAAAGATCCAAGAGAATGGAGGGATGTTTACAACGCCGAGGTCGGCAATCAGAAGCGTCAGCTTGCGGATGATCCGGTGCCCGAAGCAGTTCTCAAGGCTTTAGAGAAGGGCAAGCTTGACCTGCGGCCGCTTGCCGAAGCACTAGAGCAAATGCCACTGCGGAAAAGTGAAAACCTCTCAGCTCGGCTCACGGTGGTTCGACGTGAACTGAAGAGAATGGAGGATATTGCGTGGCGAGAGCTTCTGGCTAAAGCTTCGTGGCGTTCGCCATTGCTGATCATGGATGAGGCTCACCATCTGAAGAATCCATCGACCAACCTGGCTCGACAGCTTCAATCCCCCGAGTCAGATCAGGATTTGCGAGCAGGCGAAGGGGCGCTCTCCCGCGCGTTTGATCGGATGTTGTTCCTTACAGCAACACCATTCCAGCTCGGACATCAGGAACTAATTCGGGTTCTGCGGAGGTTTGGCGACATTCACTGGGACAAGCACTCTGAGTGCATGGAGCCAATCGCTCTGCATCAAAAACTTGATGAACTAGAAAAAGCACTAACCGAGAGTCAAAGAGCCGCTATTCATTTACAAAAGTGTTGGCAGCGTTTGGGGCCAACGGATCTGCCATCAGATGTTGAGCCAACGCAATGGTGGCAAGGTATTCAAGAGAAGGATCTTCCGTCGCTGACTCCACGCCAACGGTCGTTGCGTGAGTCTTTTGAAAAGTGCCTGCAGACTCGGAGTAGAGCGGAAGAGCAACTTCGCACTTGGCTTATTCGCTTCAACAAGACGGACAATTGGGCCAACTTGCCAGTGAAACGCAGGATTCGACTATGCGGCGCAGCAATCCACAACGATCAATTCTGCGAAGATGGATTGTCGGTGCCGCCAGGCCAACTCTTACCCTTCTTTCTCGCAGCACGAAGCGCAGCTGCACCTGGTAAGGAGCTGTTGGGTGAAGCACTATGCTCATCTTACGAAGCGTTTCGCCACACTCGACAATACAACCAGCATGGCCGCGACGAAGAAGAATCGCAAAACTCGCCAACACACATTGCCGACAGCACGCATTCGGACTGGTACCTCCAAGAGTTCGATCGTGCGCTATTGTCGGTCACCGGGGCAGCTCATCCGAAGATCGCGGCAACGGTCGGGCGTGTCGTTGATTTGTGGGAGCAGGGCGAGAAGGTCCTCGTTTTCGCATTCTATCGTCAGACCTGTAGAGCTTTGAGGCTGCACATCAGCAATGAAGTCGAGAAACGTAGCTATGCGCTAGCTCGACGTCGACTGGCGGCCGCTGGACAAACAGGTGTAACCGATGAAGCGATCGACGAGCTCGTGGCCAAAGTCCAGCGGAGCTACTTCGACGATGTGAAGACAACCGGCCGGCAGATATTGGATGAGGAGCTGTCGCAGATAGTTGATTCTAAACTTGCGGGGAATCGTGGCGAGGCGATTTCGGCTTTAGTGCACGATGAGCTTGTTGACATCATGCGGCGCTTCATGCGAGTGTCAACAACCTTGGTGCGAGCATTTCCAATTCACCAGCTCGAGTCGGTGAATCCTACGCAAGGTGTCAGAGTCATGCTGAGTCACGAAGATGGCTCAAAGTTCTCCTGGCGTCATAAGTTCGAGGCATTCATTGATTTTTTTGTGCGACGCTGTTCTGCGGCAGAGCGAGAAGGGTTTCTGGAGGCAGCGCGGAGAACGTCCACCGGTGCCATTCGCATTAAGGTCGATGAGACACTCTTTTCAGAGCAAGTAGAAGAGAAGGACGGATTCACAATGACGCTCGCAAATGTTCAGGAGGCAACCGGCCTAACGGATCGCGACCAGCGTACACGTCTCATGCGATCGTTCAACACGCCATTCTTCCCGGACATCCTGGTTTGCAGCGAAGTCATGGGGGAAGGAGTCGATCTTCATCGCTACTGCCGCAATGTTATACATCATGATTTAGCGTGGAACCCCAGCCAGATTGAACAGCGAACCGGTCGCGTCGATCGCCTTGGCTGTAAGGCTGAGAATCGCCATTCGATTCATGTCTATTTGCCTTATGTTGCTGGTGCATCCGACGAACGACAATTCCGAGTAATGCGGGACCGGGAACAGTGGTTCCGCATTGTGATGGGACAAGACGAAGTCACAAAGTTGATACCCAACGATGACGCTGGCTGTCGGCCAAACCTCCCGCAGCAGTTCGTCGAGCAACTGAGCTTCAATTTAGAAATTTAGAATCAATGCAGCCGGGGCTATACGATCATTTACTGACAAAAGCTATTGAAGCGGAAGTTGCACGACTGGGCGATCCGCGTCTGGTAGCGCTCGCGCCGGTGGACTCGGAGGAGTCACATACAGTTCTGGCTCAGTACTTAGAACGGTTGATTACTTCGAGCTTGGCTTTGCATCGCGGTTCGGATGCAGCCGAGAAACAGCGCCAGTTGGTTGAACGCATCGTGGGAACGCTCACGGAAGTCTTAAACGATCAGAAGTCCGATGGCTTTAGTATCGCAACGCCATTGCAGCGGTTGCTGGCAATTCATCGAACTGTGGACGCGCCAACTAAAGATCGCCCTGACAGTCCGCTTTCGCGCTCATCTTTGTTCACTGGAACGAGGCTGGATGCGAGTCTTGGCAGCCAACTTCGAAAAGAAATCGCGACTTGCGATCGCGTCGACATCCTGTGCTCATTCATCAAGTGGAGCGGGTTGCGGGTCTTGCTGGATAATCTTCGCGAATTGGCCGAGCAGACAGATGGCGACGGACCAGTAATTCGTGTGATCACGACGAGCTATATGGGAGCGACTGATCCGAAAGCTGTTGAAGTGCTGCGAGAATTGCCCAGAACCGAAGTTCGCGTCAGCTATGACAGCAAACGAACGCGGTTGCATGCAAAGGCTTATCTGTTTTATCGGAATACAGGCTTCAGTAGCGCCTACGTTGGATCAGCGAACTTGTCGAACGCGGCGTTGTCTGAAGGCCTCGAATGGACTACCAAAATCAGCCAGTACGAACTGCCGTATCTCTGGGACAAGGTCACAGGAACGTTTGAGACCTATTGGCAAGACGACGAGTTCCAAGCGTTCGATGAAGAGGCTGTTCCAAGATTGCGTCAAGCGATTCAAAGGGAACGCCACATTGCGACAGATGCGGGCACTGCGATTAACTTCGATTTGCGGCCGTTTCCATTCCAAGAGGAAATTCTCGATATCATCGCTGCTGAACGTGAGGTCCAGAACAAGCATCGCCACCTCGTGGTCGCTGCAACGGGCACCGGCAAAACGATGATCGCTGCATTTGATTACGCTCGAGTGGCACAAAGACTTGGTCGCAAACCTCGTTTGTTGTTCATCGCTCACCGCAAAGAAATCCTCAACCAAGCCTTGGCGTCGTTTCGATGCGTAGTGCGGGACCAAAACTTTGGGGATCTACTTGTTGATGGTAACGATCCTAAACAGCGCGATCATTTGTTCTGCTCGATCCAAAGCTACAACTCACGTAGCCTGATAGATGAAGAGGCGGATCGATACGAGTACATCGTGGTGGACGAGTTCCATCACGCGGCAGCGCCGAGCTATCAAGCACTGCTTGGTCACGTTCAGCCGACGATCTTGCTTGGTCTGACTGCAACGCCCGAACGATCCGATCAACTCGACGTATTGAGCTGGTTCGGTGGACGAGCCAGCGCGGAGATCCGGCTGCCCGATGCGATCAATCGTCGTTTGCTCTGTCCGTTTCAGTACTTTGGCGTCGCTGATTCGGTCGACCTTACTGGTCTAGCTTGGCAGCGCGGTGGTTATCGTGTCGATGATTTGGATCGGCTTTACACCGGTAACGATATCCGAGCAAAGCTGGTACTTGAAAAGCTCTGTGATACGGTTCTCAATCTTGCCGACGTTCGTGGTTTGGCCTTTTGTGTAAGCGTTGCCCACGCCGAGTTCATGGCAAGGTTCTTCAACGACAACGGAGTGCAGTCGATTGCCCTTTCGGCCCAGTCGAATGATGAGGAACGGAACTCAGCGCAGCAGCGACTGCGGGATCGCGCTATTAACTTCATCTTCGTTGTCGATCTCTACAACGAAGGTATCGACATTCCCGAAGTTGATACCGTGTTGTTTCTGCGACCGACGGAAAGCCTCACGGTATTTCTGCAGCAGCTCGGTCGTGGACTTCGGTTACATAGCGAGAAAGACTGTCTGACTGTACTCGACTTCATTGGCGCGCAGCGTAAAGAGTTTCGTTTCGCCAGCCGGTTCCGGGCCCTTAGTGGCAAGCCGACCGCCAAGCTCGACGACGAGATAGAAGCCGAGTTTCCGCACTTACCCAGCGGTTGCGTGATCAAACTGGAGCGAGTGGCTCAACAGCGAGTGCTCGATAACGTACGCGAATCGATTCGATTGGTACGTCCGCGAATGTTGGCCTCGTTGGAGACTTGAAGCAGTACCTTGGGCGAACACCGACGCTCGAAGACGCCATCGATTACTTTGACACAACTTTAGATGAATTGCTGAAGCGAGGCTTGTGGTCGCGTTTGTTGGCGGACGCGGGGATCGGCGAATTAATCGATGCGCCCGACGAGCAGCAGCTTGCCAAGGGTCTTTGTCGACTCAGCCACATCAATTGTCCGATGCAGATCAATGCTTTGACAGAGTATGTGCAGTCGCCCAATCCAGCCGGGGCTACCATATCACCAGCGCTCATCGAAATGCTGCACACGACGCTGTGGGGAACTCTGAATTCGGAGTTGTCGCTCGAAGTCGCCGAGCAAAGATTGCGATCCAATCCGTCAGTGATCTCCGATCTCCGCGCCGTCTTGGACTACCGACTTAAGCATTCTCCCCTGATAGCGTCGCCTAGTTCATCTGCTTACGATCCTCTAGCGATCCACGCAACCTACACCCGTGACGAGATTCTGGTTGCGCTCGGCCACTGGAGTTTCAACAACCGGCCGAGCCAGCGCGAAGGCGTCTTGCATCTGAAGGACCGCAAGATCGATGTCTTCTTTGTAACGCTGCAAAAGTCCGAAGATGAGTACTCGCCCACCACGATGTACGAGGATTACCTCATCTCGCACGATCTGTTTCATTGGCAATCGCAAAGCAACACGTCCGAGCAATCGCCGACGGGCCAAAGATACATTAGACACAGTGAGCTTGGCTACACGCCGTTGTTGTTTGTTCGTGAAACCAAGAGCTTGCCCTCTGGCTTGTCGGCTCCTTACCACTTCCTCGGCCCATGTAGCTATGTCAGTCACACCGGAAGCCGGCCGATAAGTATCACGTGGAAGCTGCTTCACTCAGTACCTACTCGCTTATTCCGGACGATGGCTCGACAAGTCGCCGTGTAGGTGTTTTTCTATTCCTAGAATTTGTGCTCGCGGTGCCAAGCAAGGTGCTGAGGATCTGGCCACAGATTTGTGCTGGATGGCAATGGGATTTTCAAGCCGTGGAAATCTCGCAATGACTTCTGGTCACGCGTGTCTTCGTCGAAGGCCGAGTGAGCGACGATGATATGGTAGTCATCGTCTAGCGACCATAGACCTTGGTCGAACATCCAGTGGGCATTCTTGCAAAGTGCGATGCCGTTCTTGGGATCGCGTTGATGGCGCACTTACGGATGAGATGAACATCAAATCAAATATGCAGTTTGAAATCGGTTTTCGAATCCGAATTCATCTATCCAGACGTGTAGTGACTTTGCACGCGAACAAGATGGAACTGCAAGTCCTGATGAAATCGTTGGGAATTGCTTTGCTATCTGCCTCATGTCGTGGCTCCAAAGTTGATTGGCACGATGAATGCAAAAAGGTCCAACGCCGTCTGTTTCTGTAACTTTAAAAACGGGTAAGGGTAGCGCGGCTAACGCTAACCCTGTACCTAAACGCAAAGTACACGTCAGGACCAATCGCTTCAAGCGATCATATTCGATCGTGGCAGTCGCAGAAACGGCAAACATTCCCGCCTGTTAGGACCCGTCGCTTTCCAAAACAGGCTCAACATCCGTTTCTATTTGGAGCCTTTGATGAAGAAAAATCTGAAGAAAGAAGTACCAGCAGAGGAGCCCAAAGACTTTTGGGTCCGGGCGTTGATTTCAATCAACACTGGGGTCTGGGCGGTGGTTCTAACGGGCTTAACCGTGACCGCCTTCGTATTCGCGTGCGGCTTGGCCGTCGTAATTGCAGCGATTACATTCCCAATCGTGAGCTTCCTGGTGGGAGGCTAATGATGAGACGAATTGGAGATGTAAGTCGACGAAGGCGACTGCTGGGTCCAGCTTTGAAGCGGAAGTGGTATAGCTTTCATCGGCAAGCAAGACTTGCGCGAAGGTTTCTTGGCACGAACCTTCCGGACTGCAAAGATTTCAAGGAATAGAGATTAGCTCAGTCGAAATTCGAGAATAGCGTATTAGCGGCTAGAGATAGCCGCTAATTTTTTTGGCCAGTCCACTGCGACTCTGCGAAGGTCGAACCCAAAAACCAGCTCTCCTGTTCTGGTTGGTTGATCGTGGATGGCAGGCAAAGGAATTGGAGGCCACTGGCGTGAGTCAACGAACCAATCGAAAGGACATCCTGAGTCAGAACATATTGCGGTTCAGTGTCGATCGGGTCCGTGAAGTTTGTCCACGTGCGATATCCTTGGGGTTAATTGTTGGAAACGCAAGTTCTAAGGTACTGTCAGTTGCTCGATTGTCGTTGTTTAGCCAAGACAACGATGAAAGATTCTTAAAATGCGTTATTCCCTTTGGCTGTGACCAAACGTGTCACCGGCGTGTGAATGATAGCTCTCGTGATTGGCGGTGGCTGAGTCGGGATGGAGTCGTTTAGGAAGTTGATCATGGACTGGTGGATGGGATGCCCACGCTTGGAATTTTGCTCGGTGGAAACCGACTACTGGCCACCTCCAATCGCTTTTTGTGCGTCAGTCGTTTGGATCGCTTGACGTTTTGTTCAATGAAGGATTGCTATGAATTATTGATTTTCAAGGTTTGCATCATGACCGCTGTTCGTTTACCACGCTTGTCACGCCCTGGTGTGCTCGAGTCCATTTCTCCGAAGCGATTGTTCGCTCTACTTCAACCCTATTCCGATTTCTTTGCAAATCGGTCTGTACCAATCGTGTCGCCCGATTCGATCGATTGCCAAGCGGTCATACGCGAGATAACACACGCTGATCACGAAACACCAGCCGACTTGTTGGACGCGATTTGCCTTATCGATGAACTAGCCAACGCAGTTGCAGTCGAACTGCTGCTCGATCGAGTTCCTGGCCATGCTCTGGGGCTTGAGCAAGGTGGCGAACATTCAGCGGCTGACATTGTTACCGCGGCGTGGTTGACCGATCGGGAGCAGCTTGTTCAGACACATGCGAGAGCCAAGTTGAAACGAGCTCGGTCGTTTGATTACTATCAAGCGAATCAAACAAAACCACCAAAGTATGTTACGCCGGCCGAAGAAACTTTACAGCAACTGGAACGCGACATCGATTCGTGGTACGTCGAACGCTTTCGAGGCCAAGGGACCAAGATAGAGATCTTCGACGGGAAGGACGAAGTCGATATCTCGATCCTGCATGGCAGCTTGTTTCGACGCCAGCCGGTGGTGAACGCAGGCAACTTCGATATCAAGTCGTTCTGGCCAGTCCAAAGCGACTTGGCGATCTACAATCGAGCGTTCGGTGAATTGCGTATCAACGCGAAGTCGCCGAAGGAGAAGGCCCTGTATTGCCGTCTGCTGGGCAAGCACTTGTTCGGCAGCGAGGATTGCTTTCCGACTGGAGTGAAGTACTCCCTCGAGCCGCTGCGTGAGTTCGGCTTTGATGCACTGTCACCCGGCGATATCGATGGTATCCGCGATGTGAAATTGGTGGAGCTGTGGTTGGGCGATCCGGATGAGCGATACGGTGTGATCACGATTCGAAAGGGAGACGATCTTTTCAATTGGGCTCAAGGTCGCAACAAGGACATCCATATTAAGCGACGATTGATTTCAGCCACATTCAAGCTTCAGATGTTCGGTCGAAAGAGTGAGTTGGCGGTTACCGTGCGGCCGCCTAACGTCGCGATGTACAACCGAGGGCCGATTGCGTCCATTATCGAGGCTTGGTTGGCTCAACGCGGATTCATCATCTCTGGCCTATCGACGAGGAAGCCTCGGCATGAACCGATTCTGGTTAGCGCTTGAGCGAGTCTGGGGACTTTCGACTTCTCGATTGTGTTGGCAACAGCACCTTGGCGATGTAGACCATAGCAATGTGGATCTTGGGCGATACGAGCTACTCGTAGCAACCAATCAACTGGCAAAGACCCTGCCAGTGATTGGTAATCCGTACGAGTGGCTCGAGGTGTCCGAGTTCGAGGATGGAGTCTTCGAAGGCTACAACGAGAAGACCGAGGAATATGTTCCGGTTGATCGACGTGATTTGGTTTGCTTCGAATTCAATGTTGTGAAGCTCAGCAAGGTACTCAGCGATTTAATCGGCTTTGGTCCTGCCGTTGAGCAGTTAGATGAAACGCACCACTGCTATCTTCTAGGGCAGTTCGGCGGAACTTCGGGTGCAGGCTTCGCGTTCTACTTGGCCAAAGAATCTGATGGCCGACGATTTTCGCGATGTCTGGACGCAGTTCAGCTGAAGGACCAACGTCCGTATGTGCTGTTCCTAACGTCGATGAGAGTCTTGAACGCTCAATGTTCGCGAGTGTTGATCGATAAAGGTTGTCTGGTTTTACCTCTGGAACAGTCGTTGGTTCACGACGAGGAGGGATGGGCTCTTACCGATTGGGCTCGCAAGCATCTGGTCGAGTTCAGAGAACGGTTATTACCGAAACCGCAGGCCGCGGTTGGAAAATTCCCAACGCCATCTCGTTGCACTTGGAAGGATGTTGAGATTCGCTTCCAGGATTCGCACACTGTGACAGTGATCGCAGGCAGCAAGCACGAGCGTTTAATGTTTGCACAGATGGGACTCGCCAACGCGAAGAATGGATTGCCGAACATGCAGTGGGAGTTGTTGTACTCGCTCGCGCAGGGCCATGGCTTGATGACTTGGAGTTCACCTGGGGCTCGTCGTGAGAATCGCAAGCATCGGGAAGCGTTGAACAAGACGCTGCGCGCCTTCTTTGGCATCGATGGCGATCCGATCGGGCTGACGGATGACAAGAAGGGCTATCGGTGCACATTCAAACTGGTGCCCGACAATTCTCTTGAGTACGCCCGATTAGCGACTGAGCATGAAGACTACTGATCTAGTAACAGCCGCCCCGACCAATCATCGACGCGCTGTCGAGTCAACTCTTCGAGAGATTGTTGTTTACCGGTCGATGGACGACTTAAAGAAAAAGTCAATTGGGATTTCGCGGCTTCCCAGAAAACGCTCTTGATGCCCCTAGGGCGACGCCGATCGCGACTCCCATTGCTACACCGATTGCAACGTTACCGAGTGCAACGCCTAGCGCCGCTCCAACGCCACATCCGAGAGCCAACGCCGCTCCCATATTCTTGTTGCCGTTGGTTGTCTTCATACTCTTTCCCCGTTTCCCTTTGCTTGGCTGCTTGAAGCACTCAAGCCTACTCAGGCCTGCTTCACGCCGATTCTAGGCGCTGGTCTCTTTCTGGATTGAAGACTTCGGAATTTTCCCAAACCACACTTTTGGGATTTCTAGAATTTTCTGCCTTCGTTCTTCCTGCATTTTCCCATGTTTCAGCACTGCCTGACGGGGAATTTCCAACTCTTCCAAGCCAGTTTGGGAATTTTCGCCAGTCCCGAACGACAGGTCCGATCGTTACCCGCGACAAGCGAAAAACGTAACGCAGACCGGCCCAGCGAGCCTTCGCAAGTGGACCTGTTGCTCGCGCAGCAGGTTTGCCAGGAGATCGCTCAATGCGAATCACAGCAGAGGAAGTCACCCGCCATCCTTTCACCAAAAAGGTCGTTCGAAAGTATACCCAGCGACTTATCAAATTCGGTTGCTACACCGAGGACGAACGCGAGGCGGTCGAACAAGAGTTGATGTCGAAGCTGATCGCGAACTGGCCCAAGTTCAATGAGGCTGTCGGCCATCACAAATCATTTGTTTGCGCGGTTGTTAACCACGCTAGTGTGAACATGTCTCGTCGCACCACCGACAAGTGCCGAGACTGCCGACCTGTTTCATTGAGTTCGACAGTCAACGATCCTGACGATGGCCTCACAGAACTGGCTCATACGATCGGTGAAGACGAACTCGATCGCCGGATCGCACGCAAGCCTCGCCTAAGTGCCACCGACCGCATCTCGCTGACGCATGACCTGAGCAAGGTTCTTACGAGGCTTACACCAGAACAGTTGGATCTTGTTGAGCGATTGCGGACGCAAGGAATCAACGCAATAGCGGCAGAACTCGATGTCCCGCGCAGCACGTTGAGCAGCAGGCTTGCTGTCATTCGCGAAGTATTCCGCGAGGCTGGACTTCAAGAATATCTCAACTCTTGATCGTCCGGTTGGTCACTTTGCGTGTAACCCTACAGATAGAGGACTCAATCATTCAGTCAGAAAGCTAGGTCAGAAATTATGGCAAATCTTAATAGTGATATCGAAACCCGTGTCAACGTTTCGCTTGCAGTCGGACGGTATTTGCGAGCAGCGGATCGCTTCGAAGCAGCATCCAAAGAATTCAACGAAGCGTGCTCGGGACTGCGAAACCAATTGGTCGAGCCAAGTCGGTTTGTCACCAAGATCGACTTCAAACACTACCTCGTTACCTCGGACCAGGAACGCAACTTCGAAGTCGAGGAACTCGAGCTGATCTAGCAGTATGGGATCGTTCGCGACCTCTTCTTTGCCTCATGAAAGTGACATCTTGAACAAGCCATTACTACCAACAGAACCAGGTCAGCGTCGCTGCCTCAAGTGCAACGAAGAGTTTCACTCGAAAGGCGCTGGCAATCGGATTTGCAAAAAGTGCGCGAGAATCAACGCATCACTGAAAGTCAGCGAAGAGCAGCTTGCTCGTGAGCGTGGCGCGAAGCGTCTCAATGGAAACCTCATTGAGGAGCAAGACTCGTACGAAGTGAATTTCTACTAATCCCGATTCAATTAGCCCTGTTAATTAAGCACCCATGTCCCAAGTCATTACACAAACCGAAGCGAACGATAAGACGCTGCTGACCTATTCAGCGCTGAATACCTTTCGCAATTGCCCTCGCAAGTACAAGAACCGCTATCTCGATAATCTTCGACCGCGTGAGCGTGCAGAAGCGTTGTCGTTCGGTAGCGTGATCCATACGGCGATCGAGCTTTGGTATCGGTCATCGGACTCTGAAACTCGGCTACGCGATGTCCTCACGTACATTGATGATGCCTTTGAAAATCGCGTTGTCGATTCCAACCAGATGGTTCAGTGGCATTTGGCAAAGGCGATGATCCGTGGTTACGCCGAACGTTACGCCACTGAAGAGTTCGAGGTTGTTGAGGTCGAAAAGGAGTTCGTCGGCGAGATCCGCAATCCCGACACTGGCCGGCAGAGTCAGACGTTCCGTATCGCGGGCAAGGTTGATGGCATCGTTCGTTGCCACGATGGCTTGTATCTGCTCGAGCACAAAACGGCATCGACTGTTGATGCGAGTTATCTCGACAAGCTGTGGACCGACACGCAGATCGCGTTGTACTGCTATTACCTGCGGGAACTTAGCTATCCGATCGTTGGTGTAATCTACAACGTGCTGCTCAAGAGCCGGCTCAAGCAAGGCAAAGGCGAAACGCAAGAAGAGTATGAGGTTCGCCACGCGGAACTTGCTGCCAAAAACAAGAGCGGCAAGTCGACTGCGAAACGCCAGATGCCTGAGACGGATGATGAGTTTCAGTCGCGACTGACTGAATGGTACTCACGTCCCGAGGCGTTCCATCGCGAACTCATTTATCTCTCCGAAGACCGACTTGCCATGTTGCAAGACGAGGTCTGGGAGATCACACAGCAATACCTCGATGCCCGACGGCGTGGCAAATGGCTGCTCAACACCTCGAATTGTTTCTCGTACCAACGACCGTGCGAGTACTTGGCGTATTGCCAATCGGGATTCAATCAAAACGTCGCTGACAACCTGTACGAGATCGCTCTCCCTAACGAAGAGCTATCTCGTGTTGATTCTGAAGCACCCCCGTTCTGATTTGAAAGGAAACCTTATTTATGACAGTGACTCTACCAACCACTAAAACCAAGCCGACAACCGATTTGGCCAAGCAATCGATCTTGCTCTATGGCGTTCCCAAACTCGGTAAGAGCTCGTTCGCTTCTCAGTTCCCCGAGGCTATGTTCTTTGAATGCGAACCAGGTCTCAATCACTTGGAAGTGTTCAAGGTGCCGACCTACTCGTGGGAAGCATTCTTGGAAGCTTGCAAGTTGCTGGCCAAGGGCGATCACAACTTCAAGACGCTCGTGATCGACACGGTCGACAACGCCTTCAAGATGTGCTCGGACTATGTGTGTGCCAAGCATGGCATCGAGTACGAAGGCGACATGGGCCACGGCAAAGGTTGGGCTCTGGTCAAGAACGAATGGCATCGCGTGCTGACTCGTTTGGCCAGCTTGCCATATGGCTTGATCCTCATCTCGCACGCGGTTGATAAGACGATCGAAACGAGAACGGGCGAATACACCAAGACCACGCCGAGCTTACCCGATCGTGCTCGAAACGTTGTGTTGGGCCTGGTCGACATCATCCTTTATGGCGACTCGGTCTCTCGTAAAGACACTGCTGGCAATCTCGTTGTTGATCGAGTGCTCCGAACCAAGCCACATCCAACTTACGAGGCCGGCGATCGCACTGGTCGCTTGCCTGAGATGCTGCCTCTCGACTATGCCGCCTTCAATTCGGCATTCAGTGGCACTGCTTCGAATTCAACCGCACAGAGCCCTGCGCCCGGCAGAGGCACTGTTGCGTCTACTTCCACTCCGGGCAGCACCCCAGCAGGAAAGGCTGTTAAGCAATGAGCGATTACGAAGAATACGAAACCACCAACCAATCCGTTGATCTGTCGTCGTTCGATGATGATTTCGCAACCGCGGAAGCACCGGAGTATGACGAGGTCCCCGACGGCAAGTATCAGGCTCGCATCGAGTCAGTGAAACTTGAGAGTAGTCAAAAAGGCGACCCGATGATCAAGTTCGATTTGGAAGTGCTGTCTGGCTCACATGCTGGTCGTCACATCTTCAAGAACTCGGTCATCACACAAGCATCGATCCCTTATGTGAAGGGCGATCTGAAGACGTTGGGTCTGGAACTTTCCAAATTCAGCGAACTATCCGGGCGACTTGAAGAACTGCTCGATGTGACCTTGGAAGTCACGAAGCGGACTCGTGGTGACTACACCAACGTCTACTTCAATCGACGCATTCGAATCGCAGATGCATCGAATGGCGAAGTCCCTGCTGGGGATATGCCGTTCTGATTCGCTCTGGTTCGAGCTCGCACGGGTGCGGCTGGGACGGAACAAGCGAATGAGTCGGTGTAAATCGGCTATTCGCTCCGTCCCGGCTTTCTTTGTTTCGATTTCCCACTGAGGCGATTTGGATGTCGTTGATTGTTCTTGTCATCTGCGTATGGATGCTTCGATTCCTGTTGATCGCAGTCTCCCTACTGCTTGTCGTACAGATCATCGGCATGCTCATGTACCGAGGTCACTGATAGGAAAGAGACTGCCATGATCGAGTTGGCGTTGCCATATCCGCCGAGTGTCAATCATTACTTTAGCTATTACCAAGGGCGTCCTGTTCTCTCCAAGGATGCACGCACCTATCGGCACCAAGTTCGCCGTATTGCCATCGCCAAAAGCATCAAGCCACTGATGGGGCCACTTGCGATCCGCATCGACATTGCGCCGCCCGATGATCGTCGTCGCGATTGTGACAACGTTCAAAAGGCTGTTCTCGATGCCTTGCAACACGCCGGGGTGTTTTGGGACGACTCGCAGGTCGTTTGGCTTCTGTCGATCAAGCATGAAACCAAGCCGAAAGGCCAGATCAAAGTGCAGATTGATGATGCCGAATCACAGACGCTTTCGCCCGCAATGGAGATCGCCTAGTCATGTCGCAGCTCACCCATTTCAGTCGCCCTATCATTCGGCATCTGCCAAGTCTGAATCTCGTTGTCCGTTTTGATGATTCAGGCATCTCCTTCCGCGCGTACCGCTGCCGCAAATGGAAAAGCGTTACATGGGCTCAACTCGCGTCTTTAGCAGACGAAACCGAGCCGGTAGTCCGGTTTTGTGAGACTGATCACGGGTCAAGAGTTTTGAAGGCGATGGGAGTGCGTCTACCGTTGGGTGAGGAACAAAATAAAGGTGGCGCAGCTTGAGTCACCCAGCGATCACTCTATTGACGACTCTGTTCGAGCCATCAGACCTCATTCTCTTTCGTCCTGTGGAAGCATGGACCGAAGCTGGGCGGAAACGCAGTCGTGTTGACTATAGCAACGTATGCTACCGGCCTGCCAAGGCGACGACACTCGAACAAACGCTGGCTCGGCTGGAAACAAGTTCCGAGTCGGAGCGTACGAACCTGTTTTTCGGCGTCTGTCCACGTGTTGGCAATAAAGGACAGTTCGACCTAGCATGGCAGATTCGAATTATTCGATGCCTCTGGGCTGATCTCGATGGATGCAATGTTGCGCAAGCTATTGAACGTTGCAATTCACAGGCGATCCCTGCGCCCACTGCTATCGTCAATAGCGGCAACGGCGTGCATCTGTATTGGCGTTTGGATCGCCCACTGCTGATCGATGATGTTGGCGATCCACCACCTGTCGAAACGGAATGGTCAATTGGAAGCGACGGACGCAAAAAGCCAAGGCGATACATCATTGATGGCAAAGATCGCGTTTTCTTAGATCGTCGCCATCATTTGACCAAAACAAGTCCGAAAGCGCTGCAGGCCCAAGACCTACTGATGGGCATCGCAGCAGCGATCAACGCCGACCATACAACTGACCTCACTCGGTTGCTACGACTGCCAGGCACACTGAATCGAAAAGATCAACGAAATGGTCGCGAACCAATCAAGTCAGAGTTGGTCGAATGCGATAGCAACCGGCGTTATTCCCTTGATGCCTTTCAGAAGTTCGCAAAGTCATGTGAAGCCACCAAACGCCAACAGCAGATTGAGGCGATGCCGTTGCCTGCCGTTCGGAAGCTATCGGCTGGTAAGTCAGACAAGCTTTCCGAGCTTATCGCTGCATGTACGATAGCCCCTGAAGGTACTCGTTCGGAGGCTGACTTCGCCGTCTGCTGCTATGCGATTCGACACGGAATCTCCAAGGATGACGTTTGGACACGGCTACAATCTGTCGGCAAGTTCGCAGAGCAAGGTCGCCGCTATTTCGACTTAACATGGGAAAGTGGCGAGTATGATGTGCGGGCCACTTTGTGCGATCGCTTGCAGAAACGTTTGCCAAACGAGAGCGCCGCGGTAGCTGCCCCTTCCGGTGACCAACAGGCAGAGGAGTCGGAAGAACGAAGAACAATTACGATCGACTCGCGATCAACGCCAGTTGCCTCCACCATGGGCCAGATCACCGATCGATTGCTTGCCACCGGCTCTTGCTTCAATCGGGTGGAGCAATTGGTTGTTGTGCGAGAGCAATCGATCTCGCCGGTGCTCTCATCTGCGGAATTGACGGGATTGCTCAATCAGCACGTCGAATTCTACTTCGTCAACGAAGATGGGGGCGAGTACAAGCCGTTGCCAACTTCATATGCGAACACCTGGCTTAACAACGTTGGCCAGCGTGAACGGTTGCCTGCAATTCGGCTGTTCAGCCACAATCCGATCTACACGGAGGACTGGCGGATGGTCAGTCCGGGTTTCGATCCCAAGTCGGGTTTCTACTACGCTGGTCCACATATTGAGCCAGTCGAAGGGACCAAGCATCTCGACGCGTTGTTGCGTGACTTCTGTTGGCGGAAGCCGGCTGATCGCACAAATTACATCGGCATCTTGCTAACCGGTCTGCTCGTCTCACGTTTCATCGGCTCCAAGCCTGCTGCGCTGTTCAATGGGAATCAGCCTGAGCTTGGTAAATCGGTTCTTGCACAAATCTTGGCAATCCTTCGCGATGGCCATCATGTGGAAACCGCTTCGTATAACGCGAACGATGAAGAGTTCGAGAAGCGACTGGGAACAATTGTCCGGCGTGGCGTTACGACAATCATCATCGACAACGCCAAGGCTCGAGGCCGCAATCCAAAGATCGACTCAGCGTGCCTCGAGCGATCGATTACCGATCCGATCCTGTCTTTTCGATTGCTGGGATTCTCACAAGAGATTCGAGCCGAGAACTCGCATCTTTTTTGCATCACTGCTAATTCGCCAGATGTGAGTCGCGACCTTATCACACGCTGCGTGGTCATTAATTTGCATCACGAGGGCGATCCAACGAAGCGATCTTTTTCGATGGACGATCCAGAGGCGTACGTTCAAACGCATCGGCTTCAGTTGCTCGGCGAGCTTGTAAACATGGTCGAACGCTGGAAGGCCAGCGGTATGCCTTTAGCCAAGATTCAAACTCGGTTCAACAAGAAGGGCTGGGGCAACATCATCGGCGGAATTCTTGCAGCCAACGGTGAACCGGACTTCATGGCGAATGCCGAGGATGCAGCCAGTGAGATGGATGACACTCGCCGCGAGTTCGAAGAGCTCGTCACGGCGCTCGCAAAGCATCCGCAAGGGATCTGGTCGTCGTCTGAGTTAACAGATCTCGCGAACAAAAACTTCGTGCTGCAGTCTGAACTTGGCGACGGGACTCCACGCTCTCAAACCACGCGCATGGGCAAGCTAGCGGGTCGATTCGTTGGCGAACGATTCAAGCTCGATGATGGCACCTACGCAGTATTCAAACGCTCCTTCAACGGTCAATACAACCAATACCAGGTCTTCGTTGAGTCCGCCCAAAGTGACCGCTTAGGACTTCCGGACGTTGAAAACCAGACGTCCGGGAACGTCCGGGAATTGGAGCTGTTTTTATGATCAATATCACAAACGCCAATAGTGTCGTGCCGTTCAATCAATTTCGCTGCTTCCACGTGCGAAGCTCGGTGTCCACTTCCGGACGTTTAGGACATTTCCCGGACGTAAAGATTTCCAAACGTCCTAACTTTTTACCCAGCATTTTCATTGGTGGCTTAGGACGTTCCGGACGTTCCGGACGTTTGTCAGGAGTTAGTTGTTGGGAGGGTAAACGAACGTGTTTTTCCCCGTATGTAGATCGTATAGGGAAACACGTCCTAAACGTCCGGACGTCCGGGAATGCCTCAAACCACATTTCTCAATCACCCCAAAATCGAAAGGCAACCTCGGTATGAATCACGCATTTGCTTCTCGCCCCACCGTCTACAACGGCGTCCAGTTCCGTTCCCGATTAGAAGCACAATGGGCGTGCTTCTTTGATCAAGCGAAATGGAAGTGGGATTATGAGCCTATGGACCTCCTCGGATGGACGCCAACCTTCCGTGTGGAGTTTCCATGCGTTCACACCGAGTGCTCAGACACCCATGTGCTTTTGATCGATGTGCAACCGTTCGATGACATCGCGTCGTTTGCTGGCCGTCGTTGCATGGACTTTGCATTCGGCGAGTGCTGGAAGCCAACCGGTGAGATTGAATCCATCCCCGCTGATGCATCAGCCGCATTCGGAATCAATCCCGACGTGACCTACTGGCAGATGTCTCATGGTGCCGGCGGCGGTGAAGAGTACATCCGCAATTGGACGCCTAAGAATGCCCACCAACTTTGGAAGCAAGCGGGCAACATCATCCGAGGTTGCTTATGAGTAACCAAGCGAGAACGCAAGTCGTCGCACACGTTAGCGTCTGTCGCAACCGTTGCACTGCGTTCGAATGCAACGCCCAGCACGCGACAGAACGCGTCAGTGGGCCAACGGTGGCCTCACGGCGCGTCTGCCACTATGGCACTCGCAAGCCCCAAACGATGGGTCCTCCACCAAAAAACACCGCGTTCTTGGGCCGCGGGAACAGCCGCGCTAGATAGCTCAGTTTGTTTTTGTCCGGATTTTATTTTGAAAGGAGTTTCGATGAATGAATTTAACAGCTCAATGGAAGCTTGCCCTGAGCGATGCTTTGGCGAGTGCGAGAACGAAAGCAGCACAGTCTCGGAAAAGGAACGATCCCTGGAGGCAAACGCTTCTCTGTCTATGCACAGCGCAGCGAATACGTTCTCGGCGTCATTTGAAATGCAAGTGTTCGAGCAAGTCAAACAGCTCGAAATGTTTGACTTGGAAGGAAGCTCTGACCAAGGCGAGAGTAGACCAGCGAACGAGGGTTCTGAGTGCGCTCAACAGAGGGACCTGGGAATACGCGCTGAGTATCAGAGTATCGGGGATTCGACTCAGGGACATTTAGATTTGGGCCGGGTTGTACTTCGGCCATCACAGCTCAAGCGGCTGATCAACGATGCAGGCCTCGGCAATGTTCTTAACGAACGGCAGTTGCTTCGGTATCGCAAAGAAACGCCACAGATCGAATCTGAAAATGGTGGAATCCATTTAATTCGCTTTGTTGCTGCGCTCTGTCGCCGGCGTACCAAAGGAGCTCTTGCGTCACATCCATCGAAGCTTTCGCTCCCCGACCTATATGCGCTCCTAGAGGAGCAGAACTATCGATGCGCATTAACGGGCGATGTGCTAAGTCCTGATGATGTTGCGATTGATCACATCGTCCCTATCTCGAGTGGTGGAGACTTCAGCATTGAAAACTCGCAATTGGTTTCAAAAGCAGCCAATCGAGCAAAACACACCTTGTCACAAGCCGAATTCATTTTGCTCTGCAAGCAGGTTGCAGACAACCAACGAGCGACACCCGCGAACGAGCACTAACCAATGTTTTTGCTAGCCGATTTACCAAGTTCATCAATAAGACCCCAAAGGATTGCTTTATGACCACCACTGCCCTGCAGATTGAAATGTGGACGCTCGATCGAGTTCGTCCCTACGAGAATAACCCTCGCAACAACGATAAAGCCGTCGACGCGGTTGCGGCTTCGATCAAGGAATTTGGATTCTCGCAGCCAATCGTTGTCGACAGCGACAGCGTCATCATCGTCGGCCATACGCGTTTGAAGGCCGCGCAGAAGCTTGGACTTGAACGCGTCCCCGTCGTGGTCGCTTCACATCTCACACCCGAGCAAGTTCGAGCGTATCGGATCGCCGACAACAAGACCGCTGAGATCGCGGAATGGAATTACGATTTGTTGCCGATCGAATTGTCGGCATTACAGGAAGCGAACTACGATCTCGGGCTCCTCGGATTCAACGCCGAGGAACTCGCGAAGCTGATGGATACCGGCGTCAACGAAGGCTTAACCGATCCGGACGAGATCCCCGAGCCGCCAGACGAAGCGGTCACTCAACCAGGCGATCTTTGGATCCTCGGTAACCATCGGTTGCTCTGTGGCAACTCCTCATCGCCCGCAGACTTGGATCGTTTGCTGGCCGGCGCTGCCATCCACCTCGTTAACACAGATCCGCCTTACAACGTGAAGGTTGAACCGCGATCGAACAACGCAATCGCTGCAGGCCTGTCGTCGTTCACGAACGATGGAGCAGCTTCTAGACTCAAAGGTGGCCAAGGGAATGCTGCGTCGTTTGGTGTGGACCACGAGACTGGCAAGCCGAAGCATGCGGCGACGCACAAAAAGCTTCGTGCGAAAGATCGTCCGTTGGCAAATGACTTCGTTAGCGACGAGGCTTTTGATCAGTTGCTCGACGATTGGTTTGGCAACATTGCCCGAGTCTTGCTGCCAGGTCGCTGCTTCTACATCTGGGGCGGCTACGCCAACTGCGGCAACTATCCACCGATGCTGAAGAAGCATGGGCTGTACTTCTCGCAGTCAATCATCTGGGACAAGCAGCATCCTGTTTTGACGCGTAAAGATTTTATGGGTGCTCACGAATGGGCGTTCTATGGATGGAAGGAAGGAGCTGGACATAAGTACTACGGGCCCAAGAATGCGACGGACCTATGGCAGGTGAAGAAGATCAATCCGCAGTCAATGTCGCATTTGACTCAGAAACCTGCGGAGCTGGCCGTTCGCGCGATGCAGTACTCGTCAGTGCAAGGTGAGAACGTGCTCGACCTCTTCGGTGGTAGTGGCTCGACGATGATCGGTGCCGAGCAATGTGGTCGCAATTCGTTCTTGATGGAACTCGACACACTTTATTGTGACGTAATCGTTGATAGGTACCAAAGGTTTTCTGGTAACAAGGCCATCTTGGAACGGACCGGCGAATCTCCGATTCCAATGCAGCCTCGTGAACAGAACATGCGATAGGAGGTCGCGATCAAAACTTATGACTATGCCAAGCCTCGTCTTCAAAGACATAGATGTACTCCGCTCCGCAGTTCCTAGCGAATTCATGCAAGGCTGCGCGAGTGGGCATGACAACCGCGCGGTTGCCGTCGGTGAATCGTTCGGGCGTTCCGTCGTTAGCAAGCGAACGAATGTCGCCGCCAACGACCAACGTTCGTGCCGACTCGATCGATGTGTAATGTTCTTTGAGGACTCTGCCGGCATGGTCGTGGTAGCCGTCGAAGTGAAGATAGATCGCTGCGTAGCGACCGTCTTCTTGCTTGCAGGCAATCGTTGCTCGTGTGGACATAGGTTGGTTTCCTTACTTCGATGGTTCGTGGTGGTTGGGTTCGACGATGGCGACACAGTCGTCGGGCATCGTCAACATGAGCGAGCGGCCGTTGTCCCAGTTGACCTCGACCTGCGTCCAATCGTGATGCTCGTGAACTTCAACGACAGTCCCGAGCGATCCAACGGGGATCGGGTCTGGATCTTGCGGCATCGATACCAAGCGGATGCGATCGCCTTTCTTCAATTGTGTCTGCATAGTCATTGGTTCCTTGTTTCATTTGGTGGTTGCGTTGAGTTTGTCGAGCAGCTCGCCGGCTTGAGCAAGTCGCGCGTTGACCTGGGCCATCGTGTGAACATTCCGCCATCGCAGCTTTGGGTCATCCGGCTGTTGCAAAGCGTCCAGCAATTGACGCAAACGATCGAGGTAGTCGCGTGCAACGAGGTGAAGGTTCTCGTAGGGAGCTGCTGGCTCAAGAGTTGGTTTGCCCATGGTTGGTTCCTGGTTGTTAGAGAAACGAAAGACGATCGTCGACAGTCAGCCAGCGAATCGCAAAAACATCAAGCCAACATGCGAGCATGTTTTGCGAAATTTCTGGAAACATGTGGATGCGCCGGCGAACCGCAGTTTCGCGACGTGTCGCGTTGTGTTGAGCTTTGGGCTTATGTTCGCATCAACGAGAAAACGCCCTCACGGTGTAACTGTGGGGCGATTGGTGGGAAGCGTTCCGTGCTTCGGGCTTGTCTACAAGTCGTGCGGGACCAAGATGGCAGCGCCGTGGCCGGAGACTGCGATCGAGTCTCCGTTAGTCGTTCGGGCGAACAGCGTGCGACCTTGGCGGATCACATCCACCACGCTGCCGACGTCGAGCTTGCGATTGTTGATCGTTCGCAGGTCGTAGGTGATGCCTGGCTCTGGCGTTGCGATCTCGCCGTCGGCCAGGTCATCCACCGTTCGCAAATCGTAAAAGTGTTTCACCGGTTCGGTCTCCTAGCCTCGAACGGTGAAGCGTCCGCGTTCGGTCTTCACGAACTTGCTGTCGTCGCCCTTGGCCAAGTCGCGAAGGATCGCGCTGTACAGCGTCGCGTGTGGAGTCTTGCCTCCAGGGCTTGTCCAATAGCCCTTTGTCTCCATCGCGGTGATCAACTCTTGTGCGTTCATCGGTTCGCTCGATTCGCCAAGGACTTTCAAGGCCGCAGCGACGCAGCTCAATCGCTTCTCGCCGGCGTCGCCCGTTTCCGTCGTCGCTGCCTTAGCCTTACGTGGCTTCTTGAGAACCGCCACCGCTGTGGACGAGTCGCCACCGATCGTTTCGACCGTGGCGGGTTCGTTCTCAACCACCGTTACATTGCCTTCAGTGGTGACCTTCGCGCGTCCGCGCTTCGCACCCACTTCGCCCTGAAGGCGTTGGGCGCTCTTGATCAAGATCTTCTTGCCGGTCGCGAGGTTGGTTGCGTCCCAGCCGCCTCGAGGCTTCTCGGCATCGATCCGAATCTCGCAGCGATTGCCCGAAACGTTCGCATAGTACTTGCCACCGATCTTTACTTCTGCCTTCTTCATCTTGGTATCTCCAATTCTGTGTTCGTGGTTGGCTGCCATCGTCAGGCCGATCGAACCACCGATCGACTACGCGCGTCCGTGCTGCGTTTCGGCTTATTGACCAAAGACCAAGTCCGACAATCCCTCGCAGAGAAAGTCGACTATCACTTGGACCTCCGTAGTGACCGCCGGCACATCCAAGCCACGGTCGAAGTTGAACATCACTTTGCGGTCGGCCAGGCGTTGAACCCAAAGCTTCGAAATCTTGCTCTGGTTCAATTCGTACGATTCGTGTTCTGCGTGTTCGGCGAAGACCAAAGCATCGAAGCGGTATTCGTCGTTGATCTTGCCTTGCACCCAAGATCCGCCAGCGCCGCGGTTGCGATTACTGATCTTGGTGATCGTCAGGTCGAGGTCGTGTTGGGGCATCTGCTGGTCTCCGTTGCTTGGTTGGTGAATCGTTTTCGCGTTAACACACATGAGCCATGCGGTTTGAACCGCATCAAGCCGGATTCAAAAGGAATTCGAAATCTTTTCTTCGGTGCATACCTGCGTTCGGAAGTGTTTGGCGAGCTTCGCTGCGGTGGCTTGCACATCAGCCAATTCGTCGAAAAAGCGTTTCATGGTCGCTGGGTCGGAAGCGGCGAGGATCGGCATCTCTTCAACTGCTGCGTACAAGTCGCTGATCGTCTCGAGCGCTCGTCGGTGTGCGCTGAGGAACTGGGCCGAGGTCAGGCGTGGTCGGTTCGTCATGGTTGGCATCGTGTCGATCTCCATTTGTTCGTGTTTGATATGTCGTATGCGATGACACACATGAGCCATGCGGTTCAACCGACAGCAAGCCGAAGAAGAAAAGATTCTGGAGGTTTTCCAGAATCTTCTCCCCGGCGCATCGGTGTGTCGCAATCAAC
>JBIKLJ010000204.1:0-8668 GCA_044359895.1 Pirellula sp. | reverse complement strand
TGTTGGGTGCAGGCGGCATGGGACAGGTTTATGAAGCATCGGATCCGTCAGGTAATTTGGTAGCGGTGAAGTTGTTGTCCTCGCGTTGGATGCGATCGGAAGAGTCGTTGCTTCGCTTCAAACAAGAGGGGGAAATCGCCAGCACGATCAATCACCCGCGATGCGTTTTTGTCAGGGCTGCGGACGAAGACCAGGGCCAGCCTTACATCGTGATGGAACTGATGACGGGCAAGACGCTGAAAGATCTGAGTTCGGATTCAGGACAATTGGATGTTAACGATGCTATACGCGCCATCATGGATGTTTTGGATGGGCTGGAGGAGGCTCATTCGCACGGCATGGTTCATCGCGATATCAAACCTGCCAACTGCTATCTTGAATCCAATGGTCGAGTCAAGCTTGGGGATTTCGGTTTAGCCAGATCGATGGTCCACGATTCCGAATTGACGCAAACGGGCGATTTCGTAGGGACCCCATTGTTTGCATCCCCCGAACAAGTGAAAGGGCTATCGATCGATTCGCGCACGGATATCTACTCCGTGTGTGCGACCTTGTATTTTTTGCTTACAGGTAAAGCCCCCTTCGCAGGTTCATCCCCCACCAGCGTGATCGCCAGAATCGTTTCTGAAGACCCAACACCTGTTCGAGCATTGAATCCAAAAGTCCCCGCGCTTCTTGAAAGCGTGATCATGCGGGGGTTACAACGAGATCGTGCTGCGAGACAACAATCGGTCGGTGAGCTGCGGTTGGCGCTAGAGCCTTTTGCAACCGGTCGGCAAACCATATCCACTTGGGGCCGTCGTTTCGCTGCTTATGGCTTGGACAGCACTCTGGCGGGACTGACCGGCGCGGTTGCTGTACAGTTTATATCGGTGGATACAACGTACCCTGCAATCCCGCTCTGGCTTTTTCTAAGCTTGATGTTCCCGATGTTGGTTTATTACTTAGTCTTCGAAATTTGGGGGAACGCAACGTTAGGCAAGCGGTTGTTACGATTGCATGTAGTCGATCGGTATACGGGCGAGAAGCCAAGCCTGAGCAAGCGAGTGGTGCGCACTATTTCGGCATTGCTTTTCATGGGGATGTTGAGCGATTTGACTTTGTACGCATGGTGTAGTCCCAATGATCACAACCTCTGGGCTGTAAGCCAATGGACCGGTTACATGGTCTTGTACATTTTGATGTTATCGCCATGGCTATGCGCCTGGCGGCCTCGGTTGTTGTTGCATGACTGGATCAGCGGAACAACGGTCGTTGACCGACCTTCGCTTAATGCTCAGCAACAATTAGCGAGTGTCGCAGCAGTTTACGATGTACCTTTGTTGGCTTCGACGGGGTACCCAGACAAGCTGGGCGATTTCAAAGTGACTGGGCTGATCAGTACTTGCCGCTCCGGCACGATACTAGCGGGACGCGATGAGCGCTTAGCGCGAGATGTTTGGATTCAACTGAGGCCCCAAAAAGCATCGGATTTAACTACAGAACGCCGCAATTGCGATCGCACTACTCGGTTGAGATGGCTAAGTTGTGGTGTTGAAGGGGATTGGCGCTGGGATGCGTTTTTGGCTTTCAAGGGAGCCCCCCTGAAACACTGGACTGCACCGGACTCGCCGTTGGCCTGGAAAAAGGCAAGAAGCATTTTGATTCAAATTGCCGAAGAGCAACTTCACGGTGAGCAGGATGGAACATCTGTATCGGTAAAGTCGTTGGATCAAATATGGATCGACTCGCGTGGAAGAGTCGTTATTGTAGATTGGCATCATTTGGATCAGGCGGAGACAGAACAAGAGGAAACTGCCGTTCAACAACAACGCTCTGTGCTTCGCGAAACTGCTAGATTACTCTTGTGTGGAAATAGCTTACCACTAGTTTCTCTACCCAAACCGATTTTAGCGATCCTACCCGGTTACGCTCGCAAGATTCTTGAACCTCTATCGACGGTAACCACAGCGTCTTTTTCAGCATCGACTTTTCTTGAGTCGCTCAACGCTAATTCACGCAGACCTGCCGAACTCAACTTCGAGAATAGGCTGCTAGGGGTAGGGGGCGCAGCAGTTCCCGCCCTTATGATGCTAGCGATTGTCGCTTCGCTTTCCCGAGCTGGAAATCTGCTGACGCTAGAGATTTTAACGGATCAATTGGTTGCACCCTCGGTGGTCGAATGGTTGCTGGAATCAGGCAACGAAAAGGAATGGGAGCGAGCCAAGGCCAAAGTTGAAGCATGGCCCTCGCGCGAGCAATTGCAGTCTTGGCTTGAAAATCGTCAACAGAGAACTCAAGATTTGTCCGAACAGTATAGAGTGCGATTCGAACGGCAAGGCTCATTTGCTGCACTTATTGCTCAAAACGCCAATTTGATTCCTGAGCCAGTTTCGCAATTGCCAGCGGTTCGTTTCGAATGGGAGAACGACAAACTGGTGTTGGTAAACTGGCGCAAAACGGAGGGACGCTACCCATTCGATCTTCAGTTGGTTTCTCGAATGATTGCGCACGATGCTAGTCAGCCCTCGCAAGCATTTTTTCGTCGAAGCCCGACTCGGTTGGTAGCGGTTATGCTCGCCCCGTTTTTCATTTGGATGATTTGGGCAGGATTAACGCGAGGCGGTTTTGCCATGTGGATTTCAGGTCAACAGGTCGTAAACGCCGTTGGTACGCCCATCCCTTGGTATATTTGGATGTGCCGCGTGCTGGTTGCAGGTGCGCCATTTCTACTTCTCCAATGCTTGGTGGCTTGGCTGGATTTGTACCACCCCGAATACTTGCTGGTATCTTCGATCGCAAGTCTTGTCATGCTGTGGCTGTTTTTGGTTTACTCCATTCTTGTTCTTGCGTTTCCACGACGCGCACCTCACGATTGGCTGCTGGGACTGTATCTGGTCCCCAGATGAGGAATTGAAGGTAAGAAAGATTTTTTTATTTCTTGCGCCCCATTTTGGCGGCGATGTCGGCTAGCAAGGTATGGGACGCTTCAAACGGCGACCTTGATCCTTACTTTTAAAGACGATTTCGATGTCAAACCTATTGATCCAAGTTCAGGAAGTTGGAAAAGCGTTTCGTACCGTCCGTGCCGTGGACGGGGTTTCCTTTGAGGTGAAGCAGGGTGAGATTTTTGCGTTGCTTGGGCCAAACGGAGCTGGGAAATCGACCTTAGTGCGGATGATGATCGGTATGTTGCCTCCCGATCAAGGGTTGATTCAATGGTACGATTGCTATGGCAAACCTGCTGCCATGGATGCTGCTCAGATTGGCTATCTTCCCGAAGATCGTGGATTGTATCGCGATCAAAAGGTAAGTCGCATTTTGGAGTACTTCGGCCAATTGCGAGGCATGTCCATCGCTCAATCGAAACAGGCTTCACTCGAGTGGGCCGAGCGATTGGAAGTTTCGCAGTACCTTGGAAGCAAACTGGAAACGCTCAGTAAAGGGAATCAGCAGAAAGTGCAAGTGGCGGCAGCGGTTTTGCATCGCCCTCGGTTGGCATTGTTGGACGAACCTTTTTCGGGCCTGGACCCGCTGAATCAAGAAATGATGCTGGGGGTAATTCGGTCTTTGCAAGAACAGGGGACGACCGTTCTGCTTAGCGCGCACCAATTGGAGTTGGTGGAGCGATTGGCTGATCGTGTCTTCTTGCTGGCCCAGGGACGACGAGTCATGTCGGGTACCGTACCAGAGCTCAAGGCCAGCAGGCACAGCGGTTACTCCCTAAGGATTCACTTCACGAAACCGGTGCAAGCGAATTGGTTCGAACCGTGGAAGGTAGAAACGGACCTGGAGAGCTTGGAGTTCATTTCGGACGATACGATTCAGTTGACCCTTCAAAACAAAAGCACTGCTGCCGAGTGGATTCAGCGTGCCTCGGGATTGGCGGATGTCGCCGACTTTCGCGGCGGTGCATTGTCTCTTCACGAAATTTACTTGCGGGCATTGAATCCAAAGCAAGCTTCATCGGGCGTGGAAAGAAGCGGGGCTCTGGTCTGAAGAAAGGCCATGTTCGTTCGTGTGTGTTCCGTGCAGAAAATCTAACGCTGAATTTCCGAAAATCGAAAGTAGATAACCACTATGAATCATTGGCTGAAAACCTGCTGGACTGTTGCCCGTTGGGAATTCCAACGTTATTTCAAACTGAAAGACCAAGTGATTGGGATTGTTTCCTTATTGGTCGGGGCTGTGGTCGGTTATGGTGCGATTCGTATTGCGCAATCGGCTAAAAAGGTCGAAGTGGCGGTTCTGGGTGCGAGCGCCCAGTTCGCGTTGCCGGAAAACGGGAAGTTGAAAATCGCGGAGGGAACACGGACTGAGCAAGAATGGCGGGATAAGGTCCAGGATCGTTCGATCGATGGTTTAATTGTTTTTACTCAATCGGCTGAATCGCCATGGGAAGCCAATCTGACGGTTCGCCAAGAACCAGCCTGGTTGGAGGAACTGCGACCGGCGGTTCAAAAGGAACGGATGCAATGGCAGATGCAAGCCGCCAAGCTAAGTCCGGAAACCTTAGCCCAGGTGCTGGCTCCTGTTGATATCGAGCTAGTTACTTTGGCCAGTCGCGGAGTTTCTAAAGTGGATCGATTGATCGCCTACAGTATTCTCGGAGCGATGCTGATAACCACCTGGATCGGTTTGGCGTACATGATGACAGGCATTACGGGAGAAAAGCAGTTGCGGGTCACCGAGCAAATCGTGAGCGCGATTCGTCCGCAAATGTGGATCGATGGGAAATTGATCGGAATCACCGGTGCAGCTATTGGTTCGTTGGCATTCTTGTTCATCCCCAGTATTTTATGCTGGCCGCTTGTTGGGTGGCTAGGTTGGGATGTGTCGCTGCCTGATTCACTGAATCGATGGGAGTTTTTGCCGGTGTTGCTAGCCTTCTATTTAGGAGGAGTATTGTTCTGGAATTGCTTTTATGCAGGGGTGGCATCTGTGATCAACGATCCCAATACTTCTTCGCGCACGTCGCTTTTGTTTCTGCCCATGCTGCCTATGATCGCTGCTGGTTTGGTGGTGTCGCAACCGGATGGAGCCATGATGCGAGTGTTAAGTTTGGTGCCCGGCGCGTCTTCAACCGCCATGCCGATGCGGATGGTTTTGGGCGAGGTGTCGGCCGTGGAGATTTTGTTGAGTCTGATTTTTATGCTGGTTGGTATTGCCGGTCTACGCCTCCTTGCGGGGCGGATTTTTGCCGCAGGCATTATGCTTTATGGCAAAGAACCAAGCTGGCTGGATATCGCTAAATGGGCATTAAGTCGGCAAGGCAAAAACCAATCATTCTCGGCGGTTATTCTCATGTTGATGCTAGCGAACTGGGCAATGCTGACGCCCAGCCATGCGATGGCCCAAGAGAGTTTGGATCTGGAGCAACAACGGAAGTCCTTCGATCAAGTTTGGCAAACGATCAAAGATGTTCATTGGGATCAAGAGTTGGTTGGCGAAAAATGGGATTCGCTTCGAGAGGAGCTAAAGCCCAAAATCGAACAAGCGAAAGATAAGGAATCGGTCCGGGAAATCCTTCGTCAAATGCTGAAAAGTCTGGGGCAATCGCACTGCGAAATCATCCCGAGCGAAACCTACGAAGCCATGGAGGAGCAAGGGAACCAAGGTGGGGAAGGCGTCAGTGGTTTAACCCTTCGTTGGATCGACGATCAATTGGTGGTAACTCAGGTGCGACCCGATTCCCCTGCCAGCAAAAGTGGCGTTGAAGTAGGCTGGGCCTTGCATAGCATAACGCGAAATGAAAATGTCCGAACTGCGGATCAGCTTATCCTTGCCGTCAGAAAAGCCACCGAAGGGCAGATCGTCCGTTTTGAAACAGCGATGGGGCTAGCGGCGACCAGTGCGTTGACGGGCGCTATCGACGAAACGTTGAAAGCAGAATTTCTGGACAATACGAACTCCTCCAAGACGGTTGTGTTGCAGTTGGTCCAAGGAGAAGGGATTCCAGCGAAGATGGGGAATCTACCTCTGATGGACATTGAATTCCAATCTCGTTTGCTCGATGACAACATCGGTTACATTGTATTCAATGCATTCTTTGATCCAGGGCGATTGATGAAAGCATTTCAAAAGGCTGTCACCCAGGAGCACGCTCAGTCGCAAGGTCTTGTGATCGACATGCGAGGGAACATCGGCGGGATGATTTTGATGACGATGGGGATGAGTGGCTGGTTTGTCGATGAGCAAGGTAAGCTGGGATGTATGAAGATGAAGGATACTCCCTTGAACGTCGTGATCAATCCACGACAGCCTAGATACAAGCGACCGGTAGCCATCCTGATCGACGAATGTTCCATCTCATCGGCTGAGATCTACGCTGGTGGTTTGCAAGACCTTGGCGTGGCTCGTATTTTTGGTGCGAGATCCGCTGGTTTAGTTCTGCCTTCCAACGTGTCGCGTTTGCCCAACCAAGATGGATTTCAGTACGTTACTGCGGATTACGAATCCGCATCCGGTCGCGTTTTGGAGGGGCAAGGAGTTGTGCCAGATGAATCGATCACGCTGACTCGAGTTCAACTCAAGGCCGACGCCGACCCAGTATTATCCGCCGCGAAATCATGGATCTTGACCCAACCAAAATAAACCTAAACCTAAACCTAAACTTCAACCTAAACTTCAACCTAAACTGTCCTTCAACTTCAACCGTTCTCTTAAGAAAGAAACTAAGTTATGAAAATTCGATTCAATCGCTTTGCCTGTGCTGTAGCTCTGTGTTCAGCATGTGTTGGGGCGTTGCCAAGCAGCCAGAGTTCCGTCATGGCTCAGGAAACTAGTGCTACGACAGCCAAATCTTCGGCTGCGGCTAAGTCACTTCCAAGCGCTGACGACGTGATCAAGAAGTATATGGAGGCATCGGGTGGACAAGAGAAGCTTCAGGCGGTGAAGTCCATGGTCAGTAAGGGCAAATTGTCGATACCGGCAGCCGGGGTCAACGGGGACATCGTGTTACAGCAGGTGTCGGATGGGAAGTTCCTGATGAGCATGGAGATTCCGGGGGTAGTGTCCCAGACATCAGGTTCCGATGGCTCCACATTGTGGGAAACGTCTAACGTAACAGGCACCGAAGTTTTAAGCGGTATACGTGCGGACCAAACGAAGCTTCAAATGACGTTGTTCCCTTCACTCGAGATGAATCGATTTTTCGATTCAGTGGAATGCACAAGCCAAGAAAAATTTGGTAGCGAAGATTGTTATGTCGTCGAGGCGAAGAAAAAGGGCCAACCGTCGATGATATCGTACTTCTCGGTAGCGACAGGGCTTGGCAAAGGGAATCGCATGACGGTTGCAACGGCCATGGGGGATTTGAAGATTGTTTCCGAGATTAAAACTCACATTGAGAAAGGCGGCATCCAGTTCCCGGGCGAGGTGGAAGCAACGTTGCCCAACGGGATGAAGCAAGTGATCACGATGGAAGAGATTGAAGTGAATGCCAAGATTGACTCCAAAGAATTTGCACTGCCTGACGAGGTAAAATCGATGGTGAAAAACCAGTAGCCATTCCATCGATTTAGAAGTGCTCGTTTGCATGGGTCGTATTTGTTGGTTCGCAGGCGACCCGTGCATTGGCCGATCGCAGTTCTTTGTCTGCTGTCTATCGACACAGCATCAAGCTGGTAGCGTTAGACCAAGTCGTCGAACGCTACGTCTTTTTGTGTCTCTTTCAGGGCGAGTCGTTTGGCCCAAACGATGCGAAGTCCATTCTTGTAGAAGCATCCGTACATGATGAGTAGCCCTGCGGTATATGCTGATACGAAAAGCATGGAATTCAAGCTTAAAATAACGGTTTGCAAAACGCTGGAAAGCCCAAGCAGCAGCATGAAAATCACGAGTGCGATGAATACCAGAGTTAACTTGGTTTCCAAGCGGCGATGAACAACCCAAAGGCAAAGATACATCCAGGCCAATGGAATCCCGCACCCGGCAATCAGCCACAATGCGAGATAGATAGTAAACGCCGAAAAGTTTGAGTTGGTGTTTGCATTGAAGTTTGGGATCCAAACAAATAAAAAGCACGCTGGGACAACCCCAATCAAGATCAGCAATGCTGGTAGAGCGACATACAGACCGACGCTCAATGGGCGTAGATACACGATGTCGCCATTCAGGCTCAAGCACAACCCAAGGAACCGCTGGAATAACCATCCCACGATGACGACAGAAATCGCATAAGGCACGAATGGAAAAAGTAAAAAAACGGACACGACAACGAGCTGCGCACCAATGTACAGCAGTGCCAACGCCACGGGGACCATACGAGTTGGGTCGCGGTTAGGAAAAAGGAACAAGCAATGTGCCAGGAACATCGCGATTCCGAAATCGCAACCCAGGGAAGCGTTCGACGCTGTTGCGATCATCCAGTTGCTGAAAACGCTTACCCCACGGGTATTGGAGTTCGAGGAAATAAGGCAGGCATAGACAACGATTTTTGCGAGGATGCTGGCTAGTAAAACCAAGCTGCAATCCACAGACGCTCGGCCAATCGCCACGTGAACCAACTCTGGATCGTTGCTAATAACAGGTTGGGTTTCGCCAAGTTCAACCGTTTGCATTTTGGTATCGCGAGCGTTTGGCTAGCATCAGTAGGAAGTGGAATTTTCATTGAAAAGGTTAATATAACCTGATTCCTGGAGGATCCCCATGACCACTTAAGATGACTCCGAAAGACTCCTTCGAATGT
>JBIKLJ010000050.1:0-27741 GCA_044359895.1 Pirellula sp. | reverse complement strand
CCGGCAGCCCAAGAAACCGGGGAACTAAATACCGCTGGAGCCGATCGAGTTGCGTTCGCTTCTAGAGATGCGTTCGCTTCTCATTTTCGGCTTCGGGTTGTTGAAAAAGCACCGACCCGATTCGGATCATGGTCGAACCTTCTTCGATTGCGATTTCAAAGTCGTCGCTCATTCCCATGGAAAGCTCGGCTAAGGGTAAACCGAATCGGCTGCTCCATGTGTCGCGTAGCTCTCGCAGCAAACTGAATTCCCGTCGCGTCGTATCGGGGCTTCCCGTTAGGCTACCCATCCCCATGAGGCCGGCTATTTCCATTTTGGAGGGCCGATGCTCGCGATCCATCCAATGCGTTAACAAAAGTTCCGCTTCCGCGATCGCTATTCCTGTTTTGGTCACGTCTCCGGAAATGTTCACTTCCAGCAATAGTTGAAGAGGCGACGTCCGTGGATCCAGGTCCGATTCAATTTGCTGAAGGAGCCTTTCTGAATCCAACGAATGCATGGTACTGAGTATTGGGACTGTGCGTTTGGCTTTATTCCGCTGCAGATGGCCGATCAAGTGCCAATCAATCTTTTGGTCGGCTAGCTCGGCGGATTTGGCCCATAGGGCCTGCGGTCTACTTTCGGCTAGATGATGGCATCCTGCGTTCACCAAGTACTGGGTCAATTTCACATCGACGTACTTGGTTACCCCGATCACTTGGACGGTATTCACTGGCCTGCCCGTTCTTTTTAAGGCATCAGCAACCTTTTCCATCAAGGCAAGATAGTTCGATTTTACTTGTTTTTCCGTAATTGACGGCGGAAGTGGTTGATTCATTTCGAGATCAAAATCTTTTGCAATCGTATTGCATGTGCTTCACTTTTCGGTACGATAGTGCGTCTTGTTCGAATGAGCGAGACAAAAGGAATTGCAGCAACTAACCGTACCAAGAGGCTCAGCGTGAATCGGTGGAAGGATAAACTTGGAATCGCAGCATCAGTGACCTGTGCAGTTCACTGTGCCGCAACCCCTATCTTACTCGCATGCTTGCCGGCCTTGAAGTTGACTGAGTGGATGGCAAGTCCACAATTTCATCAGGTTGCAGCCATTATCTGCGTTGGTCTAGTGGCGATGTCGATTTGGCCAACCTTTCGCAAGTTTAGAGATTATCGCGTTCTAGGCTTGTCGTCCGCGGGCTTGGTTCTGATTGTAGCTGCGGCCTTCGTTCTACCAGACCATTGCTGTTCACACACCGAAGTTGCAGGCGATCTGCCTCTCGCGACAGCCGGCCTCGGTGGTAAAGTCCATTTGGTTTCGTCGACAAAAACGGTTTCGGAATCGGAGGCGGTTTGTACCGACCGATGTTGTTCTGACAACGTGTTTGCAAAGCGTCGCGCTTTACTTGGCGGCAGTGGCAATGTTGCAACCGGAAGTCCTGGCCCGCAGGATCCAACCTCTCATGACCATAGTTCTCATGACCATAGCTCGCATGAGCACACGGATTTTGCTTCGGCTTTGTTTGGTAGTGTTTTCGTTGCGACCGTCCAGCCTTGGCTAACACCGATCGGCGGTGTCTTGCTGGTCATGGCTCATGCATTCAATTTGAGCCGACGAAGAACTTCCTGCGGATCGGCGGCTTGTGGTTGTCCAGGTTCATCCGCCACCGACGGTGCTTCGTCGATCTCGGACTCGCCGATTCTTCAGAACATCAAGGCCGCGTAGGTCCTCGTTGGTCCCGGCTCATGGAAAACAATCTAGGATTGAATCCTAAGATCCTTCAATAGACATCACAGGAATAATACGCGACAGCACTTCGTTCCAAATGGCTTTCGCTCTATTTCCGGTAGCGCTCAATTCAACGATCCTTGCGAATTCGAGTTCGCATACCTCGAAGCGTAGTTTCAGAGTGTTCCTAGGGAGAATCGATGGGAATCGGTCGGCCCATTCAACAATCGTGATGGAATCCGATTCGAACATTTCTTCGATTCCCAGTTCCAGCATTTCGTATTCGTCCCCGATTCGATACGCATCGAGATGATAGACCTTGGGTTGGCAAGGGTATTCGTGAACGAGCATGAAGGTTGGGCTGCTGATCGATTCGCTCGGTGCCCCCAAAGCCATCGCAAAAAAACGGGTCCACTGAGTCTTTCCAGCGCCGAGTGTGCCTGACAAGGCGATCGCGATGGGAGTTTTGATGCATTGCGAAATCACGACAGCCAATTGTTGGCAATCCGCTAGTTCCTCCATTTGAAGCTTTGCGGTCAGCGATTCTGGGTTATGCGAAAGGACTGCAAGCGCCACTATACTTCCAGTTGTTCCTGCAGTTCAGACCAACGCATTTCGGCGGCTTCCAATTCGGTCGACACCTTGGTCAGCTCCTCGTGCAACTTGAGTGCTTCGATCGCATCGGTGGATTGCATCAGCTGCTCATTGAGCGTCTTTCGTTGCAAGTCGAGTCTAGCAATTGTCTTTTCCAATTGGCCAATTTCTTTCTTGATCAATCGCTCGTCGTTGGCCATGATCGCTTGCTTTTGAGCCGATGGCTTGTGTGGCGTTGGCTTGCCCTTTGCGTTGTTAGGTACGTTGGCAGGCGCCTTGTTAGAACTCTTTGCGGGAGTTCCCTTGCGTTCTCGTTCGCCCGAGTCGATTTCTTTATTCACCATGTAAAGATAGGAATCGTAATCACCTCGATAGTTCACGACCGTACCATCTTTGACTTCGATGATGCACGACGCGACACGCTTCATGAAGTGCCGATCGTGAGACGTGAAGATGACCGTTCCTTTGTATTCTAGCAGGGCATCCGCAAGGGCCTCCACGGTTTCCACATCCAAGTGGTTACCCGGTTCGTCCAGTACCAGAATGTTGCATTTGCCTAACAGCAGAGTAGCCATGCACAGTCGTGCGCGCTCACCACCGCTCAGGACCGAGATCTTTTTCTTGACGGCTTCGCCTCGAAAGAGCATTGCGCCGGCAACATCAAGGATCGTTTGCGTTTTTGTGCCAGGAATCGATTCGTATTCTAGATAGTCGAGAACGGTTTTGTTTTCGGGAAGGCTGGTATACACGTGCTGGGCGTAAGTTCCAATCTCGCAGCCAAAGCCCCATTTCACTTCCCCATGAACCGCTCGAAGGGATTGAACCAAGGTACGAAGCAGAGTGGTCTTGCCTTGACCGTTGTCCCCTACGATGGCGGCTCGCGAGCCGTGTTCGATTTCAAGATCGATCCCTTTTGCGACCGCTCGATCGTCGTAGCCGATGGCTAGGTCCTTGCATCGCACTGCAGGGCCTTTTCTGGGTTCGACGATGGGGGCACGAACCGTAGCTCTGGCTTGTTCCGCTTGAACATCCTTGAATTCAAGACGATCGAGCATCTTGCTTTTCGACTTGGCGCGTGTTGCGGTGCTTGCGCGAGCGCGGTTTTTATCAACGAATTCTTGAAGCTGTTTTCGTTTGGCTTCGGTTGCCGCATTCACGCGTTGGTCATGTTCGGCGAGCTCTTTTTGATACACCAAGAAATCGTCAATTTTGCCCGGATACATGGTCAGCTTGCCGACGGACAGATCGAGCGTCGAATCGCAGGTCGCTCCTAAGAAAGCCCGATCGTGGGATACGATCAAGCAGGCTTCGCGAAAGTCCTTCAAAAAGTGCTCGAGCAGAATTTGGGTTCGAAGGTCCAAAAAGTTGGTGGGCTCGTCCAGCAGCAGCAAGTTCGGCTCATGAAGCAGCAGGGCAGCCAGTTTCACCCGAGTTTGCCAGCCTCCGGACAGTTCGCCCACGGGGCCGTCCAAGTACTTCCCTTTTAGCTCGAATTGTCCAGCGACTTCACCGCATTTCCAATCCGGCTGTTCGCTATCGCGCATCAGAAACTCCAGCGAAGTTTCCCCGGGGAGAAATGGGTCGTGCTGGCGAAGGTAGCCAATTTTGAGTTTAGGGTGCCGAATGATAGAGCCCGTATCCAGCTCCTCGTCGCCTAAGATGCAGCGCAGCAGGGTCGATTTGCCCGCACCATTTCTGCCGACAAAACCTACCTTGGTGTCGCTGGTGATGGTGCATTCGGCATCTTCAAGCAAAACTTGATCGCCGTAACGTTTGGAAGCATCGCGGATCTGCAAAAGGACGGACATAGCGGAAGTTAAAAGCCCTGAACACGAGAAAGTTACCTTAGCGGTCGAAATCGCATGTGATATGTTATCCTGAGCTTCAAAGGTTACCAAGGAGAAGTTTGCTCAGACATGTCAGAGATATCACAATCCGTTACCGAATTGATCGACCAGCTTGGGAAATTGCCCGGCATTGGCCGGAAGACTGCTGAACGGCTGACGTACCATTTGTTGCGAGTTCACAAGTCGGAGGCTTTTGCGCTGTCGGATGCCATTCGAAGCGTCCGAGAGAACGTCCGCTATTGCGACACATGCTACAACCTAGCGGAGGGGGAACTGTGTGGGATTTGTATGGACAGCCGCCGCGAAACTTCTTTGTTGTGCATCGTAGAGCAGCCGAGGGATTTGATCGCGCTTGAGCAGTCAGGGGTCTATCGAGGGCAGTATCACGTTCTGTTGGGGCGCATTGCCCCCTTGGAAGGGATTGGGCCCGATCAACTGACCATTGAAGCGCTTGTAGATCGTATTCGAATCGGTAACTTTTCCGAAGTGATCATGGCGACCAATCCGAACGTCGAGGGGGACGGAACAGCTCTTTTCATTTCCAACCAGCTCGCCGATTTTCCAGTGACGTTAACTCGGCTGGCCCGTGGGGTAACCAGCGGAAGCGTTTTGGAGTTCACGAACAAAGAAATCTTGGCAGACGCCTTGAGTGGGCGCCAAAAGCTGTAGATAGCTCCCAAAGGGAATTTGTCCTTTTTGAAAGGGTGTTTTGTTTAGATCGCAAAAAGCAGGCACAGCAAGTCAGTGGCTCACGCAAATGCAGCGCACACGCCAACGCGACGGTCGGGCTCGCCCCGACACGTCGCAATAGGTTTGGTGCGCTAGACATCGCTGATTCTGCAGAAGATCCAAATTGAGATGACGCTGGGGAAAGGTTTCGTTGCCTCGTCCACTTCGAAGACCTGGCCTCGTCGCCTCGTCCATTGCGGGGAATGAATTTCCGACGGTACAAACCTAACATTCGTAAAAGTCCGCGTTTCCTTTCTTTGAATTGCCCTCGGCAGTGGCTGCTTTTTCCGGATGGTTCCAAGCCGTGCTCTAGACTCACCTTTGCATAGATGAGGAATATTCCTTTGCGGATAGGACCTTGTTTTGGTTCAAGTTCGTCCTTCGCGATTTTAGGAGCTTGGTTTGCATGGGATTGATGCTGTCGGATTACTCGCCTGAAGGATCGCTTCGTAATCGTTTGCGTCGCGAGCGTTTCGCTTTATTTCTCGAATTAGTGGACTCGCTGCCAAAGCCCGTCAAGATTCTGGATGTTGGCGGAACCATCAACTACTGGAAGGTGATGGGGATTCAGGAACGAACCGATCTCGAAGTCACGTTGCTGAACATTGTCGCTGAGCCTGTCGATCTTCCCAGGATGCAATCGTTAGCAGGGGACGCTCGAAATCTTTCACGGTTCGGCGACGGATCCTTTGACATTGTTTTCTCCAATTCTGTCATCGAGCATGTTGGTGACGAACATGACCAACAACGCATGGCGGACGAGATTCGGCGTGTCGGCAAGAACTACTTCTTGCAAACCCCGAACTACTATTTCCCCATCGAACCTCATTTCCAGTGCCCTCTTTTTCATTATCTGCCGGAATGGTTTCGAGTGAGGCTTGTAAAGACCTTTTCTCTTGCGACTTACCCTCGAGCAAAGGACACGGTTCAAGCGTTGGCTTGGGTGCGTGAAATTCGGCTTCTAACACCGAATCAGGTGAAAGCGTTTTTCCCAGATGCGAATGTTGTTCGCGAAAAATACTTTGGGCTTACGAAGTCCTTGATGGCGATCTCGCGAGCAAAGTAAAAACACCTCGCGATTTCGCAGGACAGCTTTGTGTTAACAAACCACCGGACGGCGTGCGCCGCTCCGGTCACGCCGTTCCTTGAAACTAGCAAGGCAGTTGCCTTATTCTTTGACTCGCACCAGTTTCATGATGCGACCCGCAACGTTCCAATCTTGGACGTACAGATTTCCTTCGCTGTCCCAGTAGGAACCGTGTGTTCCGCTGAACACGCCTTCGATCCATTGCGATTGAGGGATTCCGTAACTTGCTCCCTTTGCAGGATCAGGGTTGTGTCCTAGGACAGCCATGATGGTGTTCGACTTGTTCAGTATCACAACTCGGCCGTGCAAATCCGGCACAGAGACATAGTCACCTTGGATACTTGCGGAAGTTGGCATACCGAGGCCGGTGATGACCTCTTCGATAAACTGTCCGTCCAGGCTGTAGTGAACCAAGCGGCCTTTGGGTTCGTGGTTGCGATCGCATACGAGAAGTCGGTTCGGTTCATAGCGGGTATCCAAAACCATTCCGTGAGCCGTATTGAATTGCTTCATTCCATTCCCCTTCTCCCCGAAGTGCATCAAGTACTTGCCGTTCTTGTCGAACTTGAAGATATGATTGCTGGCGTAACCATTGGACAAAAAGATGTCGTCGTTCGCTGCTACTGCGATCGCGGTTGGATTGAAGCCATCGATCTGGAGTCCCGATTCTTTGGGAAATTTCAATCGCAAAACGACTTCTCCGGATTTGCTGTTGAACTTGATCCCTTCCGCATGAGCATTCCGAGCTCCATAAATAAACTCGATGCCGTTCTCTTCGCGAATCTTCATGTCGTGAAGCATCTTATAGTCCGCATCCGTGAAGGACTGGACCAATTTGCCATCAGGGGAAAACACGAAGACGCCACCGTCCGCACTGGTATAGACATTGCCTGCTTTATCAATGACCACGGAGCCGTGAGTTGGGCCGATAGCCGACGTGCCATCGGGCCGCAATCCCCAACCAGGGACGGTGTCAAAGGTCATCAAACCACATCCCATGCGGACTGGTTTTTGAGACGCACGGGTCGAGACCAATCGGTCCTGGGCCCATACGGAGGAGGAAGCAGCAACATAAAGAAACAAAGCAAACGCGAACAAGGAACGCAAGGTGAGATCTCCGAGGGAAAGGGAAAGGGAAAGGAGGGCGGGACAAAGAGGATAATCAGGGAGCTAATTTCGGTGCAGTATCGTTCAGACTAGATTCGAAACGCTTCAGAGCTCGCTTTAATTCTGGATGGTGAGGTTTAAGTTCAATGGCGCGACGTTGTTGTTGAACAGCGTCTTGATACCGCCCGAGGGCTGCATAGCAGTGAGCGAGGGTATCGATGAGTTCAGCGCTTTCAGGATGGATGGTGCAGGCGCGGCGACTTAAAAAAAGTGCTTCCTCTTTGCTTCCTTCGGTGTTGGCGATTATCCATGCTAGCGTGTTGCAATCGGTTGCCAGTTGATCCAAATAGAATGCGTGTCCGCGAGAATCGGAAGCCTTGAGACTTTCCTCGTCGTTTCGAATCTTAGCGCGTTGATTGGTGATGATTTCCTTGAGTTTGGAGCGTCTAAGTTCTTGTTCGTTTTCGGGCAAGGCCAATCGATACAATCCGATCAGCGCGTCGACGTTGTCGGAATTCTGTTCGATCGATAGCCAATAATGGTCTTTAGCCTGTTCTAAATCCCCAGTTTCTTTGGCTTCATCGCCGCGATACATTTCATAACTGGACAAGATGTAGCTCGGTAGGCGAGCAGAGTCCAGGAGCTGACGTTTGAACATAGGTTCGCGTTTGAATCGTTGCAGGAAGGGCTCTAAAGTATCCGCCGCTTCCCCATGCCGCGATTGTGCATGGAGCATATCCGCTAGGTCTCGCAGCGCAAGAATGTTATTGAAATCGGTCAGATCCAACTTGATGTCGTTGGGTTCGATGTCGGGGACGGTGGGTTCGCTTTGTTCTTTGGGCATAGAACGTGGCTGGCTTTTTGGACGATAGGATTCGTCGTTGAACAATGCGAGACGATATTCTGCCTCGGCCCATGAAAAGTGGCCTCGTTCTCGCAATCGTTCGGCAAGCATCTTGCGACGATCTAGACTCCGCAGCCCCTGCCGATCCAAGTTGGATTCGATCGCGGCTCGGATCGGATCGCGTTTGGTATTTTCCGGGAGAACAATTTCTTGAGCATTAGAATCGCAGGCGATTTGTTTCCGAGCTTTTGCGGCGACTTGTTCTGCTAAATCCGGTTTGCCGTCCAGCTGAAAACTTTCGGCCAAGAGGTAGCAAAAAATGAATTCGCGAGTGAGCGTTGTTTTGGGAAGCATGTCATGTTGCAACTGAACTAGTTCGGGCATGCGAAACTTGAGAGCCCATTGAGCGAACTCGTCGGCTTTCGAGGTTTTGTTCCCAGCGACGACATCGAGCGTCCGAACCAGGGAGCCGATCTGGAGCAAGGATCGCCCCATCGTCAACGCTTGATTGCGCAGGCTTGGCACCCCCGAGATCTGCTCGATGATCCATCGGTGTAGGTCCGAAACGATTTCCATGCTTGTTTCGCCGGAGCTACGACGGAGGGCGTCGATTTCGGTTTGAAGGGTTTGCTCCCACCACGGAAGATCGAACTCATCCGCTGCTTCGGAGTATTTTTGGAGCCATCGACTAGCTTGGCTTTGACCGCCAGAAACATTTTCAAAAAGGGAGTCCTTGCGATTGGCTAGAGTTTGCCCGACAGTTGGTTTGCTGCGCATCAGCAATAGGGCAGCGCGTTTGGCCAGGCTACCTTGAGTCTCGTAACGCACCAGCCGACAAAGAGCGGCAAAGCCTTCATCATGTTCTAGAAGACGCAAGCTATCGATGTAAGCTGATTTTTCGGAACGGGGCGAATTGCCATAGTTTGCGAGAATCTGTCGCACTCGAACGGAATCGGTTTCCCAAGCCCAAGAGAATTGATTGCTTTGGACAATGTAGCGAGCAGCCGAGGCGATTTGCGGATCGGGATGGAAGCTTGCCGAGTGCAATTGATCCAGAGCGACGACTCCGATGCGTTCCAGTTCTGCCTGGGCATTCAGTCGGCTAGCGTAATTCACGTCCGCGAGCAGTTCGATCAAAGTTGAGATTCGATCCGCCATGGAACTGGTTGATGTGGCTCCCGATTTTGAGCTGGAGGGATCCTGATACCAACCTGCTGCATCGCTGCGAATCCAAACACCGAAGAACAAGAAGGCCAAACCGAAAGTGCAGAGCCGAACCGACGGCAATCCTTGGCAGCGGCCATGGGGGCAAGCTTGGTCAATAGCTTGTAGGATGCGATGTAAATGAGCCAACATGGATTGCAACGCCTTTTGCAAATGGTTTTCGCTGGGTTCGGAAGCAAGTTTCATTTTGGCTTGAAGGGACGCGTTCAGCCAAGAGGACAAAACCCGAATAATCGGAAAATCCATTTCAAAATGAACTTTGAAGGAGAATCGGGGGGCGATTCCAGGTGAGGTAGGTGTTCAAACCTTGGATAATTCTGTTTTGTTTCCACGAAACTTTTGACAAGCGACAGGGCACCGCGATACCATTAAGGAGAAGTGAAACAGGCTCGGCGATGGGATCGCTGCGCGGGAACACTTAACTCATCACAATCACACTACTTCTACTGCTTGTCCGGGCACCCATGGATTTTGGGCCTGCTGCCTAGGTTAAGGAGAGTTCGCACGATGGCGAAAAAGATTCAGCACGTTTGGGGCCTCGAAATTGGCCAGAGCGCTCTCAAAGGCCTTCGTTGTCATTTGGACGGAGATCAGCTTGTCGCGGACACGTTTGATTTTGTCGAATATCCGAAAATCCTGAGTCAGCCCGAAGCAGAGCCCGAGATGCTGATTGCGGACGCGATGCAGCAGTTTTTGTCTCGCAACGATCTGCGTGGGGCGAGGGTCGGGGTGAGCGTTCCCGGCCAAAGCGGTCTCGCGAAGTTTTTCAAGCCGCCGCCAGTGGAAGTTAAAAAGATCGCGGACATCGTCAAATACGAAGCCAAGCAGCAAATCCCGTTTGATCTCAAGGATGTTATTTGGGACTTCCAGCAGATGGAAGGCGCCCAGATCGAAGACGGGTATGCATTGGAAAGCGAGGTGGGACTGTTTGCGATGAAGCGCGAAGCGGTATTCCGTTCGCTCAAGCCTTATCGTGACAAAGCGATCGACTTGGACTTGGTGCAACTAGCGCCGATGAGTATCTACAACATGATCGCCCACGATCGGTTCGCGGAAAAAATGGCCAACGAGCCATTCGATCCAGATAGTCCTCAGAAGTCGCTTGTCGTTCTATCGATCGGTACCGACGCGAGCGACTTGATCGTGACCAGTGGTTTCCGAGTTTGGCAACGCAGTATCCCAATCGGTGGGAACCATTTTACGCGGCAGTTGACCAAGGACTTGAAGCTGACCTTTGCCAAGGCAGAGCATTTGAAGCGAAACGCCATGCAAGCGGACGATCCGAAGCTTGTCTTCCAGGCGATGCGTCCCGTTTTCAACGACATGGTTACCGAGGTACAACGCTCGTTGAACTTCTTCAAGACTTTGAATAAAAAGAGCGAGCTCGAGTCGGTTCTTCTGTTGGGCAATACGGCAAAACTTCCTGGACTTCAACAGTTCCTGAATAAGAATCTAGGAATTGATGTCGAATTGATGGACAAGTTTCCGAACTTGGGCGGTTCGGAGGTCACTGGATCGCAAGCATTTAAAGAAAATGCAGCGGCTTTTGGCGTGGTGTATGGGATTTGCCTGCAGCTGTTGAAGCAGGGGCCGATGAAGACCAACTTGCTTCCTCGCGAGATCGTAATCGATCGCGTGATTCGAATGAAGAAGCCATGGACGGTAGGTGCTTTGTCGTTGCTTTTGGTGGGAATGGTTACGAATCATGCGACGATGGGACGCGTGCTTAGTGTGGTGGACGAACCCAAGTGGGAGAAATCCGAAAAGGCAGTTGCGGCGGTCGAATCGGAATCGGGACGCGAGAAAACAGAAGATTCGACTCGGCGTAGCAAGATCGAAAAATACGAACGGGTCGGGGAGCAGGTGAGTTCGGGAGCGTCGCGAAGAGTGATGACGCTGGAGCTGTACAAGGCGATCGAAGCCAGTCTCAATCGAGATCCTGCGTTAGTCGACAAGACTCCAGCAGAGCTTCCTTATGCCGATCGGCTGGACTTTCATATCGTGAGTGTTGAGCAAAAGTTTGAGAAGGAGCTTGGAAGCTGGTTCAATACCGATGTGGCGGAAAAATACAAGGAGCAATACAAGACTCGGTTGCAGTTGCTGAAGAGCCCTGATGCGGCCAAAACGGTCCCGGAGCCTGTGCCCCCAGCCGGTCAAGGTTGGGTCATTGAGGTGAAGGGGTACCATTACCACAACGGAGAGAAAAACAAAGGCGAGGAAGGGGAGGCCCATATCCTAAAGTATTTGATCGAGTTTCTCGAGAAGCAAAGCATTACTTCGCCCATCAAGGACTCGGAGGAACGCTATTCGTTGGTCGACTTAGGAATTCGTCTTCCTGTAGTCAGAAGTGTTCGGGTCGATCTAAAAAACATGGTACCGAACCCTGAGTATCAAAAGAGGGCAGCCGAGTTGCGATTGGAATCCGGCAGTGCGGCTCCTGCGGGTGGAGGCGCAGGGCCGGCAGGTGGCCCTGGCGGAAGCGGTGGCGGCCCAGGCGGCGGGCGGCCGGGTGGTAGCGGCGGACCGGGTATGGGTGGCTCGTCTGGTGGTATGGGCCCGGGATCGATGGGCGCAGGATCGATGGGACCGGGATCGATGGGACCAGGTGGTGGTTCTTTTGGTTCGGGAAGTTCCGTCAATAAGCCGATTTTGGATGCCGATGGAAATGAGATTCCTGCGGAGTTGCCAGCGCCTCGTTGCGATTTCGTCGTTCAATTCGCTTGGAAACCAAGATTCGAAAAGGACGGGGGTAAAGCGATGGTAGGCGGGATTCCGATCCCAGAAGCAACTGGCGATGCCGCTTCCAATACGGAGGTCAGTCCAGACGCGGCCCCAACGGCTCCACCGAGCAACCAAGAAAACTAAATGTAGGTGATCGAACGAACCTTGGCTGCTTGACTTCGGAAGTGGAAGCAGCGGCCCCTTTTTCTAAGCTTGAATAACGACGAGTTGGTTTTTTCTAGGACTGAGATCAAAATGGATGCGATTAAGAATTTTTGGAACAAGGTAGCCCCGCATCAATTTTGGATATTATCCGGATTGGTTTTTGTGGCCTCAGTATCCATATTCTTCCTGACCAGTTCGAGCCTCTCGGCTTTGATCAAAGCGCGCACCACCAAGGTTGATTCGGCATTTTCTAAGCTCAGCACGGTGAAGTCGACGCTTGATACTCATCCGAATTCGTTCACACACACCAAATTGGATGAGATGGCCAATGCATTGGAGCTAGAGGTCCAAGAAGCTTGGAAGCTGCAATATCTAAGGCAAGAGCCGCTGCTGGTATGGCCTGCTAAAGCGTTTTCGGCGAAGACCGAGACCCTAGAAATCATGAAGAATTTGAGGCCGATCGAGCAGTTCGTCGATTTCCCTGTAGACCCGACTGTCTCCCCCATCAACAAGATCACAGTCAACGACCGTGAGGTTTACAAGCGCTACATTGCACCTGAGTTTGCTGAAGTTTCAAAGATCATTGGAACGGAATGGAAACCTGGTTCCGAAACTGAATCAAGCGGAAGCATGGGATCAGGCGGCATGGGTCCTGGCAGCATGGGTCCTGGCAGCATGGGTCCTGGCAGCATGGGTCCTGGCAGCATGGGATCAGGCGGCATGGGATCAGGCGGCATGGGTATGGGTGGTCAGTTTGGAGCGGACAATAGTCAAAGCAGAGATCTCGTTCGTTGGTCGGAAGCGTCCCAACAAGAGCTCATGTATCAAATTCTGCCATGGTATGGCATGTCGACTCCCCCAAGTGTTTTAGACATCTACTACACCCAAGAAGACATGTGGCTACTGAAAGGGGTGATGGAGATTATCAAGGCGACCAACGGCTCTGCAGTGGAGAACTTTCAGACAAAGGTACGCGAGATTGAATGGATTCGAATGGGGCGCTACGCGAACCGAGATGCTGGCGCGCTTTCCGGCGGGGCTGCAGCAGGCGGCATGATGGGCGGATCGGGTGGCATGATGGGCGGATCGGGTGGCATGATGGGCGGTTCGATGATGGGCTCTGGCGGCATGATGGGCAGTTCTGGCGGTATGGCAGGTAGTGGTGACGAAGGGGGCGGAAGTGGCGGAAGCGGTGGAAGTGGCGGTACTGCGCCAGCCGCTGGGGAGTTGGTGGATCCCGCTGATTCCCGCTACATCAGTTTCGCCGAAGGCAAAGAATTTGAAGCCTTGAAAGGTGCAGAGCTTCGCGATGCGATGAAGAATATCAGTGCACAAAACGCGGTGGATGCAGTAGCGAAACGAGTTCCGATTCGCTTGCGGCTGAAAATAGACCCAAACCACCTGAACACGCTGATTACGGAATGCGGCAATGCCAATATGATGCTGGAAGTCTACCAAGTTCGGTTTAATGTTGCGCCCAGCGCCGGCGGAGGTTCTGGACCGATGGGTGGGGCGGGAGCTATGGGGGGGAGCGGAAGGGCTGGCGGGCTTGGAGTAGGTTCTTCAAGCGGTGGTTCTATGTCGGATAGTGAGTCTGGAGCGGGTAGCGGATTTGGTGCTGGACTCGGAGATGATGTTGGGCTGCTGGAAGGTGCAGAAGTAGCTATTGAAATTTTTGGTTTGGTGTATCTTTACAACCCGGTCAACATCGGCAACCTTGGTACGGACAAGATAGGGGAAACTCCTGCGGAAAATTCGGTGCCGGGTGCTGCTGCGGCAGTGCCAAGCGATTCGCCGCCACCGTCGACAGAGAAAGATGATGCATCGGTTACTGCTGATCCGATAGTGAATCCTGAGGGCGAAGCTGGGATCGAAGCGGCGGCTCCAACAGAACCATCAACAGAACCATCAACAGAACCAGCAGCAGAACCAGCAGCAGAACCAGCAACAGAACCAGCAACAGAACCAGCAACAGAGCCATCAACAGAACCAGGGTCAGTGGAACCTGCACCTGAGGGTGAAGAGCCTCCGCCCGCAGACGGAGCGACAGTTCCGGAAAATCCTTAGATAGAGTTCTTAGTTTGTTTCGATAGCGTTCATTTGGTATCGGTCGCGGAAAAAGTAAGTTCCGAAAAAATCGTCTCAAAGATTGGGTTTCATCATGGCCAAGAAAAAAGCTTCCTCAGGATCTTCGAAAAGCTTCAATCTAAAAGAGTTTATGCTTTTGCATCTCGAGAAGATTCTTTTCGCGGTTATCGTTTGCCTCTCCTTCGGTCTGATTGGAATGGGATTCAGCGCGAAGCCATACCCGTCGCAAAAGACGCCAGAAGTTCTGGGTAAAGATGCAACTCAAGCTTCTGTGAAGCTCAAAGAGAACCATTGGGACGAATATTCCAAAGCACTACCACCGGTGAAAAAGGACTTTCCGAAGGCTGTGGAGCAAGGCCGCAAGAAGATTGCCGCAAACCCAATCTACATTTACCCTCCTTCGGAAGTTTCTTCCAGCCGACGCGGTGACCCGAAACTGTTGGCTCCAACCAATCTAGTTGCCAGCTACTATTATGGCCCCTTGGCTCTAGCTATACCGTCAGACAAGGTGAAAAAAGAAGACAAGGTCTTCAATCTGGATGACGCAAAGAAGCCGGAAGAACGCGTTAGACCGAACAGAACGGGTGGTAATCGAGGTGCGGGATCGGGTGGCGCCGGAGGCGAAGAAGGAAAAGGCTCAGGCGGCATGGGCGGCATGGGCTCAGGCGGCATGGGCATGGGTGCAGGCCCCGGTGGTGCAGGCCCTGGTGGAGCGGGGCCTGGTGGCCCTAATCAAGGCCCGCGATTTCTTTCCCCCGGATACGACCGCGGATTCCAAATGGGTATGAAGACCGATGCGGAAGCCGTAGCGAATGCGACGGCAACGGATGTTCGGAAGGTTGCGTATTCTGGCACAAAAGGCTTTGTTGCTATCACTGCTCTGGCGCCCCATGGAGAATTAGAAAAGCTCTACAAGGCTGAGCTTCAGGAGGCAGCAGGATATCTCGAGGGTAGGGACACTCCGAATTACGTTGGTCTTGAAGTCCAACGCGTCGAAATTGTTGCAGAGAATGCGAATCGTGAACTCGAAGAGAGCGATTGGAAACCACTTCCTAAATCTAGCAGCGAAGAATACCGGAAACTCGTGAAAGGGCTCATTGGTACCTGCGAAGAAGTTCAAAAATCGGATTGGACGGAACCAAATATTTCGATGCCAATTCCTCCGGTGTTGTTGAACGACTTCAGGAAGTTCGCCTCGCACCCCGAAATTCCGTCGTCCACGGTTGAGCCAGACGAGGAATCGACAGAATCGGATGATGATACCAATTTGCCAGGCATGGGCAGTGGCGGAATGGGCATGGGCAGTGGCGGAATGGGTATGGGCAGTGGCGGAATGGGTATGGGTGGACCAGGCATGAGAGGTGGCATGGGGTCCGGTGGAGCGGGAATGGGTTCTATGGGCCCTGGGATGGGCGGAGGAGGAGATGAAGATAGCGAAGGCAAAGGGATGATGGGAGGCTCAGGTGCAGGTTTGGGTATGGGGCCAGGAAATCGTGGGATGGGATCTGGAGGTATGGGAATGGGTATGCCTGGAATGGGTATGCCCGGCACATCAGGCCAAGCCCCCGCCGAACTTCCGAAAAAGCTACCAAGTACAAAATACAAGCTAGTTCGATTTTTTGATTTCGATGCTGTCCCTGGTAAGACCTATCGTTACCGGGTTCGCTTACTGATGTACGACCCAAATTTCCCTTCCGTGAAGTCAGCTCAACCAAAGTCCAATACTTTGAAGCCTGCGACACTTGCAAGAGTTCAGGAACTGATTGCGAACGAAAGCAAGAAACCAGAGGGAAATGCGAAAGCAGACGCGGCCGCAGCGAAAACAGCAGCCCCAGCAAAGCGTGTAAGCAAGCGTGAATCGGATTGGTCTGCAGCTAGTGAGCCCATTTCAATTGCTCGCTCGGAAATGCTCTTCGTCTCGGACAAAACCGATTGCGTTGTGGCTGAGTACGACCCAACCTTGAGCGTCTATGTTCCCTACGCAAGTCCTGCGGAACGTGGAGTCGAACGAGGCACGGTGTTTGGAACTGTTCGCAGAGAACGAGGAAAAGAAGTTCCATTCGAAATCATCAGTCCAGCCGGTAAAACGATTAAGGCTTACAAAGATTTCAAGCCAAAATCGTTGATCACCATTGTGAACATTACCGGTCAAAGTGCATTGAAGGTTGCCACGGCCAAGGATCCTATTAAATCTGGTTCTGAATTAGTCGGTTTTGATCCCGCCTCGGGGCAGTTAATTGTTGCCCGAGAGTTTGACGACTTCACTTCTTACAACATGCATTTCGCACCCGATTCACCGGCGGTGGGACCACTGGGAGGTGGCCTGAAGTCAGAATTTGGTGGAGGGGGTGGAGCAGGACCCGGTATGGGGTCTGGAGCTGGGCCAGGAATGGGAGCTGGGCCAGGAATGGGTGCAGGGCCTGGGATGGGTGCAGGGCCTGGGATGGGATCAGGCAGCGGTGGAATGCAGAACGAGTAGTTGCCATAAGCGAAGGAATTCGCTTATGCACGTTCGAGAGGTGTTTCCCTATGGAACTCCTGGGATGCTGTTACTTGCAAACACGTAGCTTAGCTTTACCTTGGTCAATCCCCCACAGAAACGGGGAAGCATTGGGTTGTTTTCAACGGTGTTGGACGACGTCGATTTTCACGACCGTTCTTTGGACGCCTTGATTACTAAACCGAGTGGGCAGAGCAGCAGTGCAGGCAATAGAATGAGGTCGCCGACGATAGCACAGCTCAACATGACAATCATCAGTTTGGCAAACTGTTGGGTTGGCAAAAATTCAGCCAGCAAGAACGGCCCCATAGAACAACAGCTAATCAAAGTTGTTTGAATCATGGCACCGCCGCATTTTTCGAGCGTGAGCGTTACGGCCTCTCCCCTCGAAATATCCTTCTTCAGTTCGTCCACGTACCAGCAGACGAAATGCAGCGTATCATCTACCGCGATGCCAAGTGCGATGCTTGCCGTCAGGATTCCAGCAATATCTAAATCCAAACCAAGTATGCCCATACAACCGAATGCGACTGTCACCGGTAACACGTTTGGAATCATCAGCAGCAGGCCACCGGCGAAACTTTTTGCAATCAACATCATGATGGGTGTGATCAATAAAAAAGCGGTGAGAAAACTGTAGCCCAAGTCAGACAGGACCGCGACCTGTGTTTCATGCATGACAGGAGATAGTCCTGTGAATTCGACAGAGACGTCATGGGAAGTCGGACTGTTTTGCAAGGTATGATGGGTTGCGGTTGCGACCGACCGAGTTAACGCGGCATAGTCCGCTTGAGAAGTAGCGGAGACCTTTGCCAAAATGCGCCAAACTTCGCCGACTTCGGAGGAAGCGACCAGCCCTTGTTGTTGGAGTTTTGGAATGGATTCCTCAATCCCTTTACGAATGAGTGCTCGTTTCGCAGTAGCCCGAACCGAACCCGTTTCTGACCACACCGGCAGGAAAGTTGCAGCCGAAAGGACTCCGCCCACATCGCCCTGAAGCTTGATCGCGTCGGAGATTTTCGCGATCCATCCAGCTCGATCCAATGCGTTTGCTTGGCTTTCGGGCGAAAATCGAACAAGAACTTCAACCGTGGCGATCGGTCCAATGTGCTCTTCCATCCAAACCATGTCTTGGTTTGTTTTGCTGTTGTCGGGAAACATGTCGGTAAACTTGGTGGACGCTTTCAAGTAATACAATCCGGCGCATGTCAGTACCAGCAACGCGATACCCACCAACGAAATGCGGCTGGATTGGTCGAAAAGCCAAGTCGAATAGCGGATTAAAAAGTCACGGCTGAGGTTGGAGTCTTGGCCCGCCAGGGGACGAAGGTCTTTCCCTTTGAGTGGGGTTTGGCGCGCGCAACAAAACTGGTTCACTAGTGCTGGAAATCCGAGCAGAAGGACCACGGTTGCGATTCCAAGTCCGATAGCGGAAAAGATCCCGAATTGCCGGACAGGTGCAAGCTGGCTGGTGCACAACGATCCCATTCCCAGCATGGTGGTCACGGAGGAAAGGGCACATGGTTTCCAACCCATGAGCATTGCTCGTTCGCCAGCGAAATCAAGTCCTTGTTGAAGGCACTCCGCATGGTAATTCATCAAGTGAACGGCACCTGAAAGCGTTAGCATAAAAACCAGAGTGGGTAACACGATCAACACGGCACTGAACCGATATCCGGAATAATAAACCAAGGCAACAGACAAAAGCTGCCCGACCCCAGCGATAACCAAAACGAGCACGGCCCGCTTCAATTGTTTCAAACAAAACCAGGCAACCAATAGGCCCAGAAAGCTTGAAGGCAAAACCAACTTCTTAAGACTGTTCTCCGCAGCTTCGTCGACAGCGAAAGCTTCGTAAACCGTCCCTGCAAGTCTCAATCTGGATCTGCCAAGTCCATCGGTTTGGTCGGCTGCGATTCGAATCAATTCGATCGTTCGATTCTGATCGGCGACTCCTTGGTCAGATACCCGAGCCAAGACTGCAGATGTGCCGTCCTGGCCGATCATAACGCCGCTGAGTCGAGATTTTGCAACTGCCTCACTCAATTGCAGCGGTGCGGCGGTCAGGCTTGCCATGAGCTGATCCGTCGACTCGAGCACGCTGAAATGGGTTGCAAATTCAGGGCTGGACTGAAGCTGCGTTTGGAATTCGGTCAATCGGGGGTCTTCGAGTTGGCAGTCATCCCAAGAGATCAGTACAACCTGATCATTTCCGAAGTCGGCTACAAACTTTTCATAACGTATTCGTTCTGGCTGTCCTTCAGGAAGCCAATCATGAACACCAGCGGATCCCATGGGCAAATGAAATACAGCCCACAATCCAAGCGGTATAAACAGAGCGGTTGCCAGGAGCACAAGACGAGACAAAAGTTGAATGCGTCGAAGGGTATTCAACAGCGGGGTCGCTTAGGCAAACAGATCATGAATTACTCTTCCGTGTACGTCCGTTAATCGAAAGTCGCGTCCCGCCCACCGGTAGGTCAACTTCTCGTGGTCGAATCCCATCAGATGCAAGATGGAGGCATGTAAATCATGAACGTGCATCCGATTCTCGACCGCCTTGAAACCAAATTCATCTGTGGCGCCGTAGGCCATACCACCTTTGACACCTCCGCCTGCCAGCCAGGTGGTGAAGCCGTAGTGGTTGTGGTCGCGACCGGAGATGGTGCCTGCGTTGGAACCCTCTTTGGGAAGTTCGACGGTTGGCGTTCTACCAAACTCGCCCCCCCAAATGACAAGCGTGTCTTTGAGCATGTCCCGTTGCTTCAAATCGGTTAGCAGGGCAGCGATACCTTGATCGCATTCCCCGGCGAGCCGTCGATGTTCTTTTTCAATGTGGTCGTGGCTATCCCAAGGCTGACCGGCTCCGTGCCAAACCTGGATGTAGCGGACTCCGTGTTCCAACAAGCGGCGGGCGATCAAAAGTTGGCGAGCTTGTACACCAGGCCCATACATGTCCAAAATGTGTTGAGGTTCTTGTTTGACATCGAAAATTTCAGCGGCTTCGCCTTGCATTCGGTAGGCGAGCTCGAACGATTGGATTCTTGCGTCGATCAAGGCATCGCCGGGTCGTTCGACGCGATGTTCATTATTGAAAGACTGGATCAGATCCAGCTGCTGCCGCTGTTGTTCTCGAGATAGGCGGCTATTGACGATATGCTCGATCAATTTATCGATCGTTTCGTGGACTGTATCGATATACGTTCCTTGATAAATGCCGGGCAGGAAGCCAGATTGCCAGTTCTGTGACTCTTGGATGGGGTAGCCACCTGGGCACATGGCAATAAAGGCAGGCAAGTTTTGATTTTCAGTACCGAGCCCGTAAGTCATCCACGATCCCATGCTTGGGCGGATCTGACGTGCTTCGCCCGTGTTCATCAGGAGAAGCGAAGGTTCATGGTTTGGCACATTGGCATGCATAGAGCGAATGACGCACAAGTCATCCGCGTGCTGCGCCGTCTTGGAAAACAGTTCGCTGATTTCCAGTCCCGATTGTCCGTATCTGTCAAATTTGAACGGAGACGCGTATAGAGATCCCGTTGGCCGTTCCGTTCGAGGCGTTTCGCCAGGAATCGGCTGGCCGGCATACTTCGTGATGGAAGGCTTGTTGTCGAAGGTGTCGACGTGGCTTGGCCCCCCGTTCGCAAAGATGTGAATGACGCGTTTTGCTTTGGCTGCGAAATGGGGAGCTTTCGGCGCCAAGGGATTGGCTTGGTCAATTTCTCCACCTACCGCCGAATCTTTGAGCAGTTCGTGCAAAGCGAGTGCTCCGAATCCGATACCGAACTTCGAAAGCACTTCGCGGCGTCCGAGAGAGCAATTGGAAAGCAACTGAGAGATGTTCATGATTGGCTGGGCGTTAGGAGGGGAGGGGTGGGGTGAGATGGGGTCCTCATTCTCTAAGTGTACATCAAACGGCATTTCATTCCTAGAATTTCAGACTTGTTTGAATGCAAACTCATTCGCTATGATCGCCCGATGGAAACTTCTTTGCATCGAGAACTAAAGCATTATTTTGCGGCCAACAGCGAATCGGTCGAAGTGACTGTCGATGGATATCGAATTGATGCGATCGATGCAACGGGAGCCTTGGTGGAAATCCAGCATTCGGGCCTTGGTTCGATTCGAAAGAAAGCATTGCAGCTTTTAGCGAACGGACATCAGCTGCGAATCATCAAGCCCAGCATCGGCAATAAGTGGATTGAAACCTACGATCGAGAAGGGGGGAATCTTCTTCGGCGGCGCAGGAGCCCTAAAAAGCTGAGGCCTCTGGACATTTTTCGAGAACTAATTCATTTCACCCAAGTTTTTCCTCATCCGAGTTTGATCCTTGAAGTCCTCGCCGTGGATTGTGTTGAACGTCGAATCGATCGCATCAACAAGCGCTGGAAACGAAAGCAGTATCAGGTTTTGGATCAACATCTTGCGAAAGTGCACGATGCAACCATTCTTAGCAGCATCGATGATCTTTGGTTGCTGTTAGGGTCCCCCCAGCTGCCGAAGCAGTTTGATACATTGGAGTTATCGGAGGCGATTGGGCAACCGCGTTGGTTTGCGCAACAAATCGCTTATACACTTTGTAAATGCAATGCCACCGAGCAGGTCGGCAAGCGAGGCAACTCCATCGTTTACCGAGTGGCACCCAAGCGATCCAAAAAGCGTAAAACATCGGCCCGTTCCAAAGCGTTGGGGACGGAAGCAGCATAGATTTTTGTTGGGAAAGTTGTCGGACAAGATGGAAAAGGAACTACATTGACTAGCGATCCCACTGTCACAGGCGGCCCAAGTGTGTCGCTCGCAAGAACGCATTCGATCGAAGTACGAGTGCGATATCATGAGACCGATGGGCAGGGACGGGTCCACAACTCGCAGTATCTAAATTACTTCGAACGAGGGCGGGTTGAGATGCTTCGCTCTTGCGGCATCTCCTATAAAGAATTGGAAGCCACCGGCTTGATGCTGGTTGTGAAGTCGATGCAGATTGAATTTCATTTACCCGCTGAGTTCGACGACGGTCTTCGGCTGGAGACAACACTACATCATTGCCATGGTGCAAGGATCGAACATGCGTATCGTTTGGTCCGTTCGGTTGCAACCGGCTCAGCCGAGATCAAGCAGGGTGGTTCTAACGACACCGAAGCCCTTATTGTTACAGGCCAAAGCGTGATCGCATGCGTCGATCGGACGGGGCGAGTTCGTCGTCTTCCAGCGGTACTTCAGGCCGGGATCGTTTCTGGTCGCGATGGTTGAGGGGCGTGACTTGTTGATGTCGCCGCTTAGTCTTCGATCGGTTGCATTCTTTTCGTGTACTCTACCTCCGATATTTCATTGCGAAGAAACTGATGGCTTAATGCGTACCGTTGCATGCGAAGTGAGTCTTCGTTTTCGTAACCGGACCGGTAGGCGACACGACCAACGCGATAATTATCTTCTATGTCAGCTAACTTGACGATTCGTGCGATCTCGTTCTTTTTGAGGGCAATGACATAATCGCAATAGCTTACTGTTGCTTCGCGAGTTAGCAGCTCGATCGCTTCGATGGCGCCCTCGCTGATGGAATGGCTCTTCAGAACGGCGAGCGATCCATCGGTATCTTCCAGATAGTCATGAAGCATGGCCGCCTGTTTTTCGATTGGGCAGGATACCGACTCCATGACGCGGATCAGGTGCAAAACGTAGGGGTGCCCGGCTTTGTCGCGTTGACCGAGATGAGCTGTTGTTCCCAACACGATCGCTCGTTCAACTGCTTCCCATTGATTTTGGCTCAAGATGTTATCCTCGTTTCATCAGTTTTGGCTTGAGGGGCGATGGCCATGGCGGCGATGATGCATTCTCGTTCGACGCTAGTCCGTCGATCGCTTACGAACGAAGCATGTTGTGGCTTCGAAGCCATGCGATGGAATCACGAATGGAATCATCTGCGGGGCGAAATCGATAGTTCAGTTCTTGGATGGCTCGTTCACTAGAATACCAGTGAAACTGAGTCGTCATGGTGACAGCTGCGGAGTTGATCGGAGGTTCGTTGCCGGTCAGCCTTCCGATAAAATCGCCAGCCGTGCATGCCACCATTCGGCCGGGCAATCGCATGTAGGTAAACGGGCCTCGCTTTCCGAGTTGGTGGCAGATTCGTCGCCAGAGCTCCAGATAGGTTAGGTTTTCGCCACCCAAAATGAAATGGCGGCCAGTCGGAGCGGTTTCGATCGCATTCAAGATAGCATCGGAGACATCACGCGGGTCGCATACGGAACAGCCTCCGGAAGGAGCCAGTAAAGCAAAGCCTTGGAGCGCTTGAACCATCTTTCCACTGCTTGGCTTCCAGTCCCAAGGGCCCAGCATAAACGCGGGGTGGACGATGGTCGCTTTCTGCCCAGCTTCCACGGCTTTCTTTACTTCCAGTTCAGCAGCACGTTTCGAAACGACGTAAGTGCATGGAATTTGGCCGTCCCCAGTGGTTTCTTCGTGGGCTGGCGATGTTTGAGAGCCGATCGCCAGCGTGTTAACGGTCGAAACATGGATGAAATGGGTATCCTGCTTTTGGGCAAAGTTTAGCAACGTTTTCGTCCCATCGCGATTGATCCGCAAAGCCTCTTGCATTTGGCTCCAGCCGATATGAATATGAGCGGCCGTGTGCACAATTGCATCAAAACGCGACTCAAAGACGGGCTTCATCGAGTCGGGGCTGGATAAATCAGCTGAAAAAACCTGGATTGGCAAACCAGCGAAGGCGGGATGATCGCTACCGGAACGAGCCAGGGCGGCCACCTCGAATCCGCGGCCTAAAGCAGACCGAATCACATTGTTTCCCAGTAGTCCAGTACCTCCGGTTATGAGCAAACGCACATCCAATCCTTTCTTTTACTGACTGTTTGTTTCTAGGGCAGCATACTTATAGCCCAACCCAGGGGGGCTGCAAGGGTTTTCGGTCAGCCTGTATAATCCCCAGGGTCTCGTCCCAGCTTTTTACCGAAAATTTACCGATGCCGATTATTAGCACTCATGGATTATGCAAGCAATTCGGTACTGGAGATGTCGCGGTGGAAGTTCTCCGCGGGGTGGACTTGTCCATCGAGAGTGGTGAATTCGTAGCAGTCATGGGCCCTTCCGGATCGGGGAAGAGCACTTTGATGAGTATTATCGGCGGGATCGAGCCGCCGACGAGTGGACGAGTGCTTTTAGATGGGATCGACATCGCAAATTTGAGCGATGACGAACGAACGCTGCTTCGGCGTCGCAAGATCGGATTTATTTTTCAGGCGTTCAATTTGATCCCGACACTTTCGGCCGTAGAGAATGTAGCTCTTCCGTTGGAATTAGACGGGCTTGATTGGAAGTCCGCCAAGGCAAGGGCAATGGAAGCGTTGGAGCGCGTGGAGTTGACGCACCGGGCCGCTCACATTCCCGCCAAGCTTTCCGGTGGCGAGCAACAGCGTGTTGCTGTCGCGCGGGCTTTAGCAATCAAGCCAGCGATTCTCTTAGCTGACGAGCCTACGGGGAATTTGGATTCACGACAAAGCGGAAGAATTACGCAACTGCTTGCAGATCTTGCGCGTGATTCGAACCAGACCATTGTGATGGTGACCCATGATGCCAATGTTGCGAGATCTGCGTTTCGTCTCTTGATGTTTCGTGATGGGAATATTGCTCGAGACTTAAATCAAGACCAGTTCGCTGCAAATGCTCAAGCGTTCAACGTCGGTTCATCACAATCCAAGAGCAAGCCCGCAGGTCCCGTGGATCCAGCGATTCTTTCGGAGGGGAATCGCTGATGCCGCTCAGAAAATTATCGCGTCGCGAGATTCAATCGCGACCGCTTCGCAGCTTGCTAACCCTGCTGAGCATTGTCATTGGGGTTTCTGCGATCGTTGCAACTTCACTGGCTTCGTCGTCAGCTAGGCTCGCTCAAATAGCGATGGTCAGTGCGGTAACTGGGAATGCGTCTTTGGAGATTGAATCGGTTGGCGGAGCTTCGTTCGATGGGAAGCCACTGGAGGCAGTGCTCGACATTCCAGGCGTTAAAGTTGCGTCGCCTGTGATGAAGCGATTGAGTCAAATGACGATCGTGGTGGACGAACCGGTTGCAAACAATCCAGAAGTGGCGGATTCCAAGCCTATCGATTCCGATACGTCTCGTATGCCTGCATCCACGCATAAACGGCCGCTTCAAGTTCGAGTTCAGCTGATGGGCATTGTTCCGAAACTAGATAAGCAAGTGCGCAATTACAAAGTGGTCGCAGGGGTTGATCTCGCTGAGGTGACGGCGGAAGAAAAGAAGGATGTCCCATCGATTTTGGTGGATGAGCGTTTCGCAAAGTCCATTCATTTGAAAGTTGGAAGCCGAGTTCGATTTCTGACTCGCGATCTCATGAAGGATGCTCGCATCGTTGGTTTAACCGCGTCGAGCGATGCTAGTTCGGGCATGCAATCGGGTATCATGGTTGCCGAACTGCGCACAGTACAAAGATGGTTTAAGTCGAATGGCAAGATCGACTCCTTGCAGTTGGTCCTGAAGGAGGACGCGAAACTGCAGGAAGTCAAAAAATCAGTGGAAACGTTGTTGCCTGACGGCGTCAAGGTTCGGGTGCCACAGCTTCGAAGCCAGCTTGCCCAAGAAACCACGATCGCGATGGAACAAGGTTTGCGGCTTGCGATTGCTTTTGCATTGGTGATCGCTGGCTTGGTGATTTACAACACCTTTCAAATGAACATTGGCGAGCGCCGGCGCCAATTAGGCATTCTGAGATCGTTAGGGGCTACGCGGAAGCAACTGTTGTGGATGATTGTTCGAGAAGGGCTATGGTTGGGAACCGTCGGAACCCTACTAGGATGCATTGTCGGGCATTTTGGAGCGGCGATTTTGCGATCGACTACTGGCAGACTTTTGCAGATCGATGTGCCACAAGCGGGATGGTCGATTTGGCCCTACTTGGTGGCTGCGATATGTGGTTTGGTCATTTCTTTCTTGGGGGCTTTTTTTCCTGCGGTTCGAGCGGCTCGGATGTCGCCCGCGGAGGCCATGCGAGTGGTTGCGACGGGGGAATTCGGAACATCTCGGTCTGGCTGGCTGGCCGCCGGCGGAATCCTCATCAGTACAGGGCTCGCATTGCAGTTTCTTGCGATCGCCGGATTCATTGACGTCAGCAACGTGGTGCCTGGCGCGGTGTCCATGATGCTTGGGGTTGTCTTCTTGCTTCCAGGGGTCGTTTCGGATTTGACCTACTGTGTTACCTTCTTGCTACGCCCAATCCTTAAAACAGAGGGCAAGCTTGCTCGGCGTCAACTGCTGCGTCATCGCGGTCGCACATCGCTTACGATCGGTATCGTGTTTATCGCGTTGGGGCTTGGGTTGGGAATGGCCAGTACGATCCTCGACAATGTTCGCAACGTCGAAGGTTGGCACCAACGAGCCATCGTGGGTGACTTCTTTGTTCGCGCTGCAATGCCTGACATGAATAGCGGTCAGGCAGCTGAAATGCCGGATGGTCTGCTGGAACAAGTTCGCAACATGGATGGAGTGAATCTGGTAGACAGTCTTGACTTTGTTCAATCGCGAATTGGGGAAACCTCCGTGGTGGTGGTGGTTCGGAATTTTAGCGCCGAATCACAAGATTATTTTGACTTGGCAGAAGGCAAGGAATCCGAAGTGCTGCAGAGTGTTAGAAAAGGGGATATTGTTTTGGGGTCCGTTTTAGCGCAGCGATTGAAGCTGCATGCCGGGGACTCGATCGCGCTCGATACATCGGAAGGGACAACCGAACTGCGTATTGCGGGGGTCGCAAACGAATATATTGCTGGTGGCTTAACTCTGTATTTGGAATCGAGTCATGCAAAACGCTTGCTTGGAGCGGAAGGGGCTGACGTGATCGTCGTTTACGCGAAACCCGAACTGAAATCCAAGGTCGAAAAAGACCTCATTCAAATGTGCGATGAATATGGACTGATATTTCAATCGCATAGCGACTTGATCGGGATTATTCGCTCCAAGCTGAACGGAGCGGTGGGGGTGCTTTGGGGGGTATTGGCCATGGGCTCGGTGATTGCCGCTTTCGGACTGATCAACACGCTTGCGATGAACATTTTGGAGCAGACACGGGAGATCGGAATGCTTCGTGTGGTTGCCATGACTCGCAGCCAAGTGCGCAAGATGATCCTCGCTCAGGCTGTTATCATGGGCTTGATTGGAATTGTCCCTGGCGTTTTCGCAGGGGTGTGGATCGCCTTTATCATCAACCTTACCACGATGCCAGTGACTGGACACGATGTCAAGTTTCAGATCTATCCGTGGTTGTTGGTGGGAGCCTTGGCGTTTGAAATGTTGGTTATTCTCATTGCAGCCATGATCCCGGCCGAGCGAGCAGCACGTCTCAATCTGTCAGGGGCACTGCAATACGAATGAAATCAACTTAGGTCTCCACTTAGGTTCCGGTTGTCATTCGCTTTACGCATCGATTCATCCCATTTTGGACGCCCTCATGCACACTTTGCACCTTCGAATCCCCCTTGTTGCTTTGGTTGGTTTGTCTCTTTGGGTTAGCTCGTTGTCGATTGCTTATTCGCGACAGCAAGCCATTGAAAATTCGACGGACAAAAACAGAGCTGTTCCGAATGAACTCGCCAGCAAGGTTGGTTCAGCCATCCATTGGGGGAGCGACTATTCGGCCGCATTGGCCAAGGCGAAGCAATCCGGAAAACCGATCTTTTGGTATGTGCCATCGATCCCGGGCACCTTTATGGATCGCAAAGAAGAAGTGGACAGGTACATGCTAGCGGGGCCTTTTAGCTGGCCGACGATTATCAATCTGATCAATCAGAATTGTGTTCCGTTGCGGACCATTCCAAATCGATCGCTCCAAAAGCAATTTGAACTGCAAGTCTACAAATTTGTTGAGCCGGGCTTTCTCATCGTTCAACCGACCGAAGAGGTGACTTTACTGGCGAACCGTTTAACGACCCTGCATCCACCGCTCATCATGGAGCTTTTGCAGAAAGCTCTTGGCCCAAATTCGGACCTCGGTGATGATGCCAGCGAATTCCGAGGGTCCGTTTCCTCGAAAGCATTGAACGAAGCGATTGCTGCCAATTGGCAGTTGGAAGCCGAACCGCTAAAGCAGATTCTCATGAGCGATTCGATGG
>JBIKLJ010000049.1:0-28116 GCA_044359895.1 Pirellula sp. | reverse complement strand
CGCGGCGATTGGTGCGACTTCTGCTGCGGGAGCCACAGTCGGAGCCACCGCTGGTGCGGCGGCAGGCTTAGCAACGGGCTGGAACGTTGCAATAACGTCGCCTACGGAGGCAAATTCCTCGCGTTGCTTCAGAATCTGGACCAACACCCCGTCTTCAGGAGCGGAAATTTGGACAGAGGCCTTTTCCGTTTCCAGATCCACCAGGTCCGTCCCGGCAGCAACCCAGTCCCCTTCCTTCTTAAGCCACTGGCCAATTTGAACTTCGGAGACGCTTTCCCCAACGGACGGAACGATAATGTCGGTCATTTGACGATATACTAAAGGGTGTTCTTGATGAAGCAACAGATCTGCATCTGCAGACAACTAAAGCATATAGCAAGTGATCTACAATGTCACCCGCCTTAAACAACCTGGATGCCAAGAATCTTCCATGCCAAACTTTAACGATAGATCCGGTCAAATAAAGAATGCCAACTCTGCCAGAACCCAAACCCGCTAGCCTGAACTGTGCGACGAGCGAATCCTTGGTTTCGCTAGGCAATTCCGATTTGAAGGTAAGCCGAATTGGGCTGGGCTGCTGGCCCATGGCGGGAATCACGTCGATCGGGATTTCGGACGCAGATTCCATCGCGACCGTGCAAGAAGCCCTCCACTGCGGCATCAATTTCTTCGACACCGCTTTTTCCTATGGTTACGAGGGTCGAAGCGACGAAATTCTTCGAATGGCACTCCAAAATCGACGCGATCAGGCCATTATCGCTCACAAAGTTGGCTCGCACTGGGACGAGCAAAAAAAACGAGTGGTGGACGGCTCCCCCGCACGCCTGAAAGCTCAGGCCCAGGCTTGCGTGCAACGCATTGGTTCAGACTATGTGGATGTGATGTACTTGCATACGCCAGACCCCAATGTCCCCATCGAAGACTCGGCCGGCGCGATCGCTGAAATTTGCAAGTCGGGACTGGCTCGATTTGCGGCCGTCTCCAATGTGAACTCGCAACAGGCGGCTCGCTTTGCACAGGTTTGTCCCGTGGTCGCGATTCAGCCGTACTTCAATATGTTCCAGCAAGAAAGCGTAGCGGAACTCCATCCGTTTGCTAGCAGCCACCAAGTGTCGCTCGTTTGCTATTGGATCTTGATGAAAGGCTTGCTGTCCGGGAACTTGAAAAGGGATCACCAGTTCGATCCAAATGACCGGCGGCTGACTTATCCCATCTTTCAAGGCGAAGCGTGGCAACGCGCTCAAAATTTATTGGACAAACTTCGGTCTCTGGCCAGCGATTTACAATGCACTGTGGCTCAGTTAGTAACCGCGTGGTCTTTGACGAACCCCAGCGTCACGGTCGCCCTGCTGGGAGCGAAACGCCCTGATCAAATCCGCGAAGCCGCAGGAGCCTTAGAACTGGAGCTCTCGCCCGAGATCGTCGCCATGATCGGCTCTTGGTGCCAGCCCTCGGCTTAACCCTCTCAGCCTAACCCACCCTAAACTTCAACTTCAACTCGAACTTTTACGAGCACGAGCACCGCGGCGCTGAGCACGAGCACGAGCACGAGCACGAGCACGAGCACGAAGAAATACTACGGCACTGGGCCGCCTATCTTCAAGTCACCTATTTCTTCTTAGGCTCCAAACACTTCAAAACACTTTCCGGCACTTCTTCCGTCAAAAAAGCGGGCTCTTTGTCTTTGTTGTCTTTGTCTTTGGGTTCGGATGGGTCCGTTCCAAACGGAGTGTCACTGGAGAGCGAAAGCACCAAACGGACAGGGGAATTACGAGGCGGAATTCGATCGGCAAAGCCCTCGAACATCAAGCTGGAATTGGCTTGATCGCTTCGAACCGCAACGTCCATCGTCGAGGTGGTGAAATTGGATACCGAAATCAGCTCGCCGCTGTCCCCTAGGTAGTGCGTCTTACCCTCTTCGTCTTTGTACATCTGGCTGCCAGCAAACACCCAATCCCAGGTCATCGCCTTCTTGGTATCGATTCGTCGAATCCAGTTTTGAGCGAGAGTGGCTTTGGGCTTACCCTCGGTATCCAACCACAACGCATAGACGCGAATGGTCGTTCCCGAAGCAGGCTTAAAGGGGTCAAAGGAAGCAGGACTGCCGGGTTTCGCACCAATCGCAAGAAGCCCCGCATGAACCGATTGAGCTCTCGCGATCACAGCCACAATGGCCTCGTGTTCCTTGCTTCCCGCTGGACAAGCAAAAAGCTCTAGTTGAACATCGCGCTGAACGATATAGCCATCCATAACCACGAACTGTTCATCGCGATTGATCCAAATGCGATTTTTTGGATGCAGCGGTTTGCAATCTGCGGGTGGTTCAAAAGCGTCATCGACTCGCTTTCGCAGCTCCTCCGGGCTCATCCAAAACGCTTCTTCATCTGCATCGGCCGCAATCAAGCTGGAGATTGCATTCAAGGCAACGAAAACCAAGCAGACACGAATTGGCACAGCAAAAACAGCAAGCCAGTTGTTCGCATTCCAAAGCGCTCGATTCATTTTCCATTCCCCCAATTGTGTTGATTTCCTGCATTCGATACGCAAGCACGCCAATCTAAATCGTAGTGGACGAGGCAACGAGGCCAAACCCAATCCGTAGTCGACGAGGCCCAAGCTATATCCCAACGCAATGATAGCGGGATCTGTGGCCAGATCCACTACCTAGCTATCTCGTTGATGCATTTGAATTGCTCGTTTGGCGGAAACATACGAGCTCTTAGGGCCCGCAATGTTGGAGAGGCTGCCGAGTCGAATGTCCATACCTAAAACCAAATTTTCTGGAAGATAAAAAAGTGTTTTCAATAAACTCTCGTAGGTGCTTGCAACTTGAAAATCTGGAACAACAATTGGCCTTCAGTTGATGGCACGCAAATCGCCCGTTTGCTTGCATCAATTTGACTTGCAATCTTATCTTTAATCGCAAACGTGGACGAGAGACCTATGGACTGGGTTAAGCCCAAACATCGTGCTAGACAGCTAAAAAAATCCGACACCCCGGAAGCCGAAGTCTCAGCAAGCAAATGGCTTCAGCAACTGTGCGCCGAAAACGTTGCCCTTTTGCAGTCTTCCTTGCCGGTTCGCGAATCGCAAGCGAAACAGCGAGCTTCGAAAGTTCCTGCCGAAGAGTATCTTAGGGCTATGCTCTGGGGCACCGGAGTCTGGGAAGTCGAAAACATCCATCATCAAGAATTCCTAAACGACCTTGTCGAGTCGTTCGGTGGCGACGCTTCTTCCGCCCCCGCCAGCCGCACGAAAACCAAGTCGCGAATTGCTCTCGACGATACCTCGTCCGCTCAAAAGGTGGCTGCCTCCACCAAGATTGGTAAGTGGATTTCTAGCCAACTTCCCAAATCAGGCCACGACCCTTATGTCGCTTTGGCTTGCGCAGGCTGGATCCACGCATTGCCCGAGGTCGGTCGCGACATCCCGCCTGCACTGTGGTTGGAAGTTCTTCAGTGCGCTCTGACTCAAGTCGATCGGGCATGGGCTCAAGGACCTGTCGATGGAATTTTCCCATGGATCGTTTGGTCCTGCGAAGTACCTCTTGCATTGGCGAAGCAGCTGTCACACTTGGGTGGCAAAGATCGAATCGTCAGTGAGACACTGAATCGTATCGCCCTGATGTTGGAGGATTCGTCGGATTCTTCGCAACCGTTTATGGAGCGTGGGGGGCAGAATCTACGAGCACTGCTTGCATGCATCGTTCGATGCCGTTGGTCCGCGGATGCATTAGGAGCACGAAAGTGGTACCCACCCCAGCGAAAAGCTCTGGGCAAACTTGCATTAGCAACTCTGGCTCTTTGCGACGCTGAAGGGCGGCAGCTGTTGTTTGATCGAGACGACACTTTATGCGATGAGGATTTTTGGGTCGCGATCAATCATCTTGCAGGCCAAAACAAGAAGCTTCGATTGGCAACGTCGTGTGCCTTGCCTGATCGCATTGGAAAGTCGTTGGGCGAAAAATCAACCAAGCTTCGTAAGCAATCGACCTTGGATGTATCGCTTCCCAAACACAGCCAGTACTGGGAGAAGAACTCGATCGTAACCATGCGACGCTCATGGCGAGATCAAGGCAATCGTGTCGCGGTTGATTTTTCGAGCGACGTGATTTGGCTTGATGTTATGGGCGAGGATGGCCAGCGAATTTTATCAGGCGATTGGGATGTCCAAGTCACTCGCAACAAGACTCCGATCCAGTTGGATGTCTCGTGGCAAGAAGTCTGTTGGTTCTCCGACGACGATGTGGATTATCTTGAATTGGAATGCGGTGTCGAAGATGTCTGCAAAATCCAGCGACAGATCATGCTGATGCGAGACGAAGGGATCGTTTTCTTTGCAGACGCCTTGATCGCTGAAAACCCAGAAGAGTGGTCCTTGCAATCCACTTGGACAGCGACGGATGATATTCGCTTTGAACCGGAAGCGAAAACGAACGAAGGGAAGCTGTTGCGTTCCGGCGTGGAGGACACGACCGTGGCTTTGCTTCTGCCGGTCGCGATCCCAGAATGGCGCCGTTCCCCAAGTCATGGCAAACTCACCTTCAGCGAATCGACTCTTTCGATGCAGTGCAGTGCCAACGCGAAGACTCTTTACAGCCCGCTCGTGATGTCATTGCGGGGCGCATCAAAGAACCAGTCGTACACATGGCGGCAGCTGACGATTGCCGAAGAGCTCCAGATCGTTCCTCGCGAGGTAGCCGAAGCGTATCGCGTGCAGATCAATAACGATCAATGGGTCTTTTATCGCTCGTTGAGTCCCTGCACACGACGCACGGTGATGGGTTTGCACTTGAATACGGAATTCTACGCAGGCCGCTTCACCAAAGCCGACGGCGAATTCGAACCCATCGTCGAAGTCAACCCGGAATAGTTGCGAAGACATTTTTCTCGCCTAACGCCTGCGGTTCGGGCGAGAACGGAGTTTCGGTATCGAGAGTCGATTTAGACTACTCGCAGGGCATTTCGTAGGCTGCGGCTTCGCTGTCGTTGCGGATGACTAGGCGGTTACCTGCCAATGAAGGGTGGTTCCAGGTTTTGCCACTCAAGGCTGTAAACCTGGTCAGCTCCCGATGATTTTCCGGTGTCGCGGCTACCAAAACGATCTCTCCTGATTCCGCTTGAATGAGAAGCTTGTCGCGAACTAGCAGCATCTGGCCGTGACCGTAACGACCCTTCTTCCAGACTCGTTTCCCATCCTCCAAACGCAAACAAGTGAGCAGCCCGTTATCAAGTCCGTAGAGATGCTGATCTAGAACGACAAAGTTCGATAACTTCGATTTCAAGTGAGACGATCGCCAAATCTCTTCCGTCGCCCAAACGCCACCTTCATTGGTTATCTTTAACAATGCAGTGCCCATGTCATAGCCTGACGAAATTAGGACGCGAGCACCTTGATCCATTCTGGTTGGGTCGTCGCACTGATCCACGATGACAGGTTGTGCTACGTTGACTCGAGAATCCCCTTGAGTCACCCAGGGATGCAAGAATAGCGACTTCCCGTCGATCGAATAGGAACGCAGTCCCGCACCATTGAAGCTTAGAATTTGCGGAACCTGGCATAGACTCGATGCAATCGGGGATGCATACGAGGCATGGTCGTCGCCACATCGCCATCGTTCCTCGCCCGTTTCTGCCGAGAAAGCAACCGCCGATCCACCCTCTCCGGCCCCTGGAGTCACAACCACCAGGTCGCCAACGATCAACGGGGAACTGGTGGTGCCAAAGTACAAGTTCGAGAGTCCTGGACCATCGAGCAAAGTTTGTTTCCAAATCAATTCGCCACTCATGAGATCCACACAAGTCAATCGACCGCATCCACCCATCGAGTACACTCGGCCTTGGTGAATCGTAGGTGTCGACCTTGGGCCGTCTCCATGCTCGCTCGTGAATCGCTCCACTTCGCGATGGCACCAAAGTTCTTCACCCGTCGTGGCGTGGTAACAAACGATGCATTCGTCCTGATCACGCTGTTCCAGATCGACCGCTAATTCCCCTACCAATGCAAAACTAGACCAACCCAAACCAACAGGATGCTTCCACAGTAGCTTCGGCGGGGCTAGTTCCCAATGGTCGCCAAGCGATATTGAGTTCAGAACAGCATTGCGTTCCTGTCCCATGAAACCGGGAAAGTCCGTTGGCGTTGCCAAAGAAAGCTCAGGTGAGATCCGTGGCAATGGACTGGCCTTTTTGGAAATCAAATACGACTTGACCTTGCTTTCAGCAGGCAAGCTCCATCGCCAGGCCAGCCTGGGCGTTCGGTCGCCATTAAACCCATCCAAACGAACGAAACAGGAAAGAATCCCAATTAAGCAAACCATAAGAGCCAGGCCAATCATCACCATGCGTCTGCTTGGGCGCAGCATCCACACCGTGAAGCCGATGGTAGTTATTGCCGCAAACGCAATAACGATCTGCATTCGCATGCCATCTAGCGCAAGAAGAAAGTACTTAGCGCTGTCTCCTTGAAACCACTGACCAACAATCACGAAGAAGCTTAGCAGGAAGCCCAACGCGATGGGAAGCAGGATGACTTTCAACGTTCGAAGGACGCTGAAAGGTTGGCGTTTAGATTCAGAGTCTGGAATTGCCTGTTCGGGGTCAGTCATCAGCTTGGCACAATCGAATAACGCAGGAAACGGTGTAACTTCAAAACTTCGCTCGAAGTTTACCACTCGTTTTTGCGCCATTGTCCCGCTTGCGATCGACATATCCGCAAGCCCCATAGGCCGCTAACGATTGTAGCGATCTGTTCGATTGCGCTGCATGCGACCAGACCGCGTCAAGCGATAATCTTGTGTACCACGTTGCCGTGAACATCAGTCAAGCGAAAGTCGCGGCCCGCATGACGGAAGGTGAGCCGTTCATGATCGATGCCAAGCAGATGCAAAAGGGTGGCGTGAAGGTCATGGGTGTGAACCTTATCCTCCGTCGCAAGAATGCCGTATTCATCCGACTGTCCGTAAACCATGCCGCCTTTGACGCCACCTCCGGCCATCCATGACGAGAAGCACAAGTTGTGGTGCTCCCGGCCGGCGTGGTCCGCCTGCAGATGGAAGGGAGTGCGACCGAATTCGGTCGTCCACACAACCAGCGTCCGATCCAGCATTCCTCGCTGCTTCAGGTCCGTAAGTAGGCCTGCAATCGGCTTGTCGATGGCGGCTGCCAGTCGAATGTGATCTCCCATATCCCCGTGCGAGTCCCAGTTGCCGCTCGACCCAACATCGATCAATTCTAAAAATCGAACCCCTCGTTCTGCAAGTCTCCGAGCGACTAGACATTGCCAGCCAAAACCGCTCGTCGCACCTCGCTCCAGTCCATACAGACGCAGCGTTTCTTCTGACTCCTGAGATAGATCGAATGCCTCGGGGGCTTCGCGTTGCATACCGAAAGCGGTTTCAAAAGATCGGATGCGTGCGTCCAGCGCAAGATCCGCAGCCCGCTGAGCAAAATGGCTTTGGTTCAATCGGCCGAGCATCGCCAATTCCATCTGTTGCATTTCGGTGTCACGATTTCGAGGCCTAATGTTCGGCAATGGCTCCGCACCAGGCAACACATGCGTTCCTTGATGGCATGCTGGCAAAAAGTCGCTTCCCCAAGTTTGAGCTCCCGCGTACGGTGCGGCTGGTGCCAGTACCATAAAGGAGGGTAAGTTCTGGTTCACGGTCCCAAGGCCGTAACTGACCCAAGATCCAACGCTCGGCCTTGCGAATTGAGCGGAACCGGTATGTGCAGCCAGAGTCGCTTTGTCATGCCCATCGCTCTCGCAATGCATTGCGTTCAGCACACAAACATCGTCGATTACCGATCCAAGATGCGGGAACAACTCGCTAACCCACGCTCCGCTCTGACCGTATTGCTGAAAAGAAAATCGTGGCTTGATCAAAAACCGATTGTACTCTCCCGATTGATTCAACCATCTGGAAGCTGTAATCGATTTACCGTGATCGGCTATCAGCTGCGGTCTATGATTAAAGGTGTCGATATGCGACGTACCACCCGTCGAGTACAAAAAGATCACTCGATCGGCTTTTGCGACGTGATGAGCTTCTCGTGATGCTAGTGGATTGTCCTGTGACCCCTGCAAGTCGCTGCACATTCCAGCCAAGGCAATGGCTCCGAATCCGCCTGAGGCACGGCTAAGAAAATCACGACGTGTTGGTTGGAAAGTATTCATGAGCTGCAAACCGGAGTTAACGGGAGATGGTAAGGTGGGGAATTATGTTTTGAACGAGCTTTTCTTGTCTTGTTGCCATTGTCCACGACCGGGCCAAAGGCCCAGCTATTTGCCTAGCCCAGGCCAACGGCCTGGGAAATCATGCCAAAACAATCAGTAGGGCCAAAGGCCCGGCCGTTTGCTATCCTCATTCCCAGACATATCGTTCGTCGATTTCGACCTCATGTTTTTTGCACATCGCTCGAAACTCATCCTGGAATGTTTTCTTTTCATGATGCCTCGCTTGGTCTCGGATGTAAACATCCACTTCTGTACGTTTGGAATGACTGACTGAAAAAACTCCGTACCCCGATTGCCAAGCGAATACGGACGTTCCACCCCGCGCCGTTTTCGCCCATTTGGATGTTTCTGTTTTAATGTTTTCTACCAGAAGCGCGATGGTTAGGGTTCTTGAAAGGCCAACGAGTAGGTGAACATGATCGATATGACCACCCACAGATGCACTGACACATTTCGATTCCTTGACGTGATGTGACAACATACGGAACATTTCTTCGCGAAATACATCGTCCTGAAGAAACGGCCTTCGTTCCTTGGTCGAAAAGACAAGGTGAAGCCAAACCTGGGCCAGTGATTGGGGCATATCAAATTCCAGTCATACTTTGCAAACTGCCGGGCCTTTGGCCCTGTGATGTCATTTAAAATCAATTTCCCAGGCCGTTGGCCTGGGCTAGGCAAACTGATGGCCCGTTGGGCCGAAGACAAATTTGGTCTGTTTAATCTCCAGTTAAAAGCGACTTGTATGATAAGAAAACACCTTTCCAGGCCGTCGAAATTATTTTACGACGGCCTGGGAAGGCCGTCCTACGGCTTGCGACTAATCCACATACAGAAACGCATTGCTTGTCAACAAAACTCTCGCTAACGCTGACCAGGCTGCAATGTCACTCTCATCCGTCGCCTGGCTGCCCGCAAGTTTGTTTCGATAGGCCGACACAAACGCGATTGCATCATGGACAACAGCATCCTCCGGAATCTGACCGTGCGCGGCCTCAAACGCCCAACGCAATTTGGCTGCATCATCCCCATCGACGGATGCGACGCGTCGCGCAAAGGCCTCGGAAACATCATGCACCAAGGGTGAGTTCATCAGGTACAACGCTTGGGTTGGAGTCGTTGTAGGTTGGCGAGAAGCAATGCTTTGGTTGGGATCAGCAGCATCGAAGAGAGCCAAGTACGGATGCCGTCGATTCCTTTGCACCATCAAATACACGCTGCGGTGATTGGAATCGTAGACGGCATGAAACGGGCTGTGGATGGTGTATCCCCAAGTATCGACCGAAGGAAACGGATGGGTTTCAGGAATGCTCCTGTCCAGCCGACCACTCACTGCCAGCATTGCGTCACGAATCGACTCCGCATCTAAACCGCGTCGGGAAAACCGCCAGTGCAATCGGTTGCTCGGATCCAACGCAATGTTTTCAGCTTGGTCAACACTTGCTAATTGATACGCTCGCGAGTTCATGATCGAGCGATGCAGCGACTTCACAGACCAGCCAGAAGCCATGAACTCGTTTGCCAACCAATCGAGCAACTCGGGGTGCGTTGGCAGCTCGCCGCGTGAACCAAAATCGCTGGGGGAGGTAACTAGCCCTTGCCCGAAATGCCATTGCCAAACGCGATTCACAAAGACGCGTGCGGTTAATGGGTTGGTCGGTCGTGTCAGCCAGTTCGCTAACTCAAGTCGACCGCTACCAGCATGCTCAGACACCATGTCACCACCAAGCACCTCAAGATTACGACGCGGGATCACATCGCTTAAGCGGTGCGGTTCACCTCGTACTTGGATTCGGCTATTGACAGTTGCCCCCTCGGTAACACCATATGCCACCGGGTAGGGAACTGAATTGGATGCAAGCTGGCGACTTTCGGTCACCGATTTGATGTCGGCATCAAGCTTCGCCATTCGCTGATCGATATCAGGGGTCCGAGCAACGGGATGGACGGGGCCAGAATCCAGCTTGGCAAAAGCGGTATCTTGCAAACCCAAGTTGTCGAGATCGCGTGCACATGCCGCACCTGGAACATGCCCGATCCCATCACAGATAAAGCAATCCACGACACCGTCCCAATTGGGCCCGGTTGGAATGTCCTGGAAGGCGGTTTGATCTTGAAGCGTGCCGACCGAGCCAGAGAGGCTCTTCGCAGAAGGATCCAGCGTTAAACGTAACGAATACCACGTCCCTGGTGTGATTTGTTGAATAACCTGCCATATGTCGCCGTTGCGAATCGCAAATTCGGTCGAGCTTACGCTGCATTCCACCGCCAGAGATTCAATAACACCACGCCCCAAATAGAATCGGAAAGCCCCCTTTTCGGTTGCCCCCTCAACAGCACGAAAGTCGACCGTGAAGTGCATTTGTTTCTCTGGCGTTGCTCGCAAACCATTTTCAAAAACGTAACGCACTCCTTCGTTGGGTTGACCGCTACCGATTCGCACCCCTTGTTTTCCTGCGGGATGCACATGAGCGAACGGGCTTTGAGCTTCCGCCAATACCGCATTTGGACCAGCGCTTAGCCAAGGTGGTCCAGGTGGCTTCCCAAGCTGCTGCGACTCCAGCCCAAGGTCCAACCCGCCCGCCAATCGACTGGGATCGATCTCCGATCGTTCTCGTTTTAACACTGCGATTTGTTGGTCGAGCCGTTCCAGTTCGTCCGCCTTGATTTTGTCCCGTTTCACGACCTCCTCTGCTGGGACCAAAGCAGGAAAGTGAGCAGGGCGTTTCTGTTCTTCACCACCAGGAAAAGCCCATCGTGTGCTTTCCAGGATTCCATACCACGCATAATAATCGGCTGCTGAAATGGGATCGTATTTATGATCGTGACACCTGGCGCATCCGACAGAAAGTCCAAGCACAGAACGGCCAATGGAATCAATCGCATCCGCGAAGTCGAGATACTGGTAGTCCGGCGCGGCCTTGTAACCATAACGTTTCCCAATCGCCAAGAAACCCGTCGCCGTTACGCAATCTGCGTATTTTTCTACCGGACCACTCTGAGCCAAGATATCACCCGCGATCTGCTCACGAATGAATTCATCAAAGGGTTGATCGCGATTGAACGCATTGATAACCCAATTGCGATACTTGCCCGCTTCGCGAACCGGATAGTCCGCCCCGTCACCAGCGGTATCGGCATACCGAGCGACATCCAACCAATGCCGTCCCCAACGTTCACCATACGCAGGCGATTCCAACAGCCGATCGATCAAGCGTTCAAAGGCGCCCTCGGACTCGTCGCTAAGGAAGGTGTTGATCTCCTCGGGCGATGGCGGCAATCCTGTCAAATCGAAGCTAGCCCTTCGAATCAGGGTTCGGCGGTCTGCATCGGAAACGGGCGACACCCTGGATTCCGTGGTTTCTTTTTCTTTCCACTTGGCATGAAGAAAGGCATCGATAGAAGTCCACGACCATCGATCTTCCGAATCGTTCGGTGGAACAATTTGTTGAACAGGTTGGAAGGACCAGAAAGTTCGCGCTTGATCTAGACCCATGCGATTCGAAGTTTGCGAGACCGTTTCACGCCGTGGGTCATGCGCACCTCGGTTGACCCATGCTTCTAGATCTGCAATCTCAGCACTGTCTAACTTCTTTGCGTTCGGAGGCATCATTAAATCAGCAACCTCGTGCCGTACCGCCTGGATCAGCAAGCTTTTGTCGGCCTGCCCTACCGAAATCGTCTCGCCACGATCGCCACCTCGCATCCAACCATCACGTGAATCCAGTCGCAGACCACCTTCTTGTTTCTTCGCTCCATGACAGTCCTGGCAATGCTTGACCAAAACAGGTCGCACGCGTGACTCAAAGAAGTCTTCATCGTTTTCTGCGCGGCACATTTGGGCGATGAAAACGATGCATGCGGTTACCCAAGCAATGATGAAATGCCTTGATACTTTTTCGTAGTTACCCATCGTGTGCCTCATACCGATTGCCTTTCCAACATGGCTTTCATGATTAACATACCTTCTCTTTCAACAACGCCACCGCTTGCTTGACGTCGCCGCTCTTAAAGGAATCAATGATGCTAACGTGTTCCGCATAGATCTCCATCGCGTCTGGGTATTGGTCTTTTTGAGTGTCGTGAAAATGCGATCGCACGCGCCCCACAATGGAACTCCAAATCGATTCTAGATCTTTTTCATGAGCTCGGCGAACGATGGAGCGGTGAAACTCGATGTCACACTCAGCGATCAACGCAAAGTCTCTTGCCAGACAAGCAACACGCATGCGTTCCAAGATCGCATTCCATGGAATAAAGTCCGCGTCCGTGAGACTTCCAAAGAAAGACTCGACTGCAAAAGATTCGATGGTCCGACGAATCTCAGTGACCAACTGGCACATCGCGTCGGAAGGTTGTCGTGCAACTTTGAGTCCAACGTTGGGTCGACCCTCAAGGATCCCTTCATGGAGCAACTGCTGCAGAGCGGCTCGCACGGGCGTTCGGCTGACTCCAAACTTCTCGCCCAAATGGACTTCATTTAGTCTTTCTCCCGGTCCAATTCGGCCACAAATAACGTCGTTTCGAATGCGATCTGCGATTTGCTCTCTCAGACTGTACACGAGCGGAGCAGAGATAGTGGGCTGAAGTTGTGACATAAAAAAAGCTTGTTTCTACAGAGAGATACGCTCACAGCCAACGGGCCAGGACTTGACCACTCTTGACTAGATCGACTCGAAATGTACATTGTATACAAAAACCAGTCAAGCAACAGGGGTGCTTGCAGGTTCCGTACTCGCACAACCTGGGCGGTTGGGCCAATGTCATGATCCCGATCACGGTTGTTGCGAATAGTGATTGGCGATACCGCGGCTGGAAGAATCGAATTGCGACCTCAAACGGAACGCCTTCATGTGCTCGTCACTAGCGTAAATTGCTAGAGATCCTATGGCGACGTTTGCTGATGAAGACTCGTGCAGATTCAGCTTTTCGTCGGGCCCGATTTACCCGGGAGCAAGTTAATGTGAGAAAACCGTTGCTTGGCCACGCTTTGGTTTCTTAATTCTAAGAAGCTCTTTTGCGAATGCTTCGAAACCATTGTTCGGTCAGCAACCACGCCTTAGGGCGAGATCGAACACGAGGCAGCCTTCGCAGGGAAGATTGCTGAAAGAGAGGCAAGTGCTTCATCAACTCTTCCTGCGACATCGCGTCGCGATCCGCTTCCACCACGCTACCTACAAACTCCCCTAAGTTGCGTTCGGTTGGAAATGGGATTGCGGTTTCGCCGTCATATTCGAACAAGTTACTATGGACAACGCAGTCATCTTCAAATCTGGGGTAGATGACATCCCTTAAAAAGTCTTGGTCTTGGCCTTTGCTTTGCCATAAATTCCAGCGCTGGATCAATTGCTCCATATCCGGAACGCATCCTCCACGGCCTCCCCACATGCCTGCCATGATCGGAACTTTGTGGAGTGGATGGTCGCGCATGATATGCAACGACCGTCCACTTGCAAGCCATTCCTCCACTGCTGCTTTCTCGCGTTCGTTGATGCGCGAATCGACATCGCGGACAATGACTGCGTCCAGCTTTGGATCTGCTAAAGGTAGAAATCGCCAAAACGTTCCGTCGACCGCACTTACCCGACGCTTATGGATGATCTCCGCCCCCTCCTGCAGCATCTTGGAAATCAAGGAGTTCGGTATCTCATGCGAGCAATAAACGCGTGCTGTCCAGCCAGGATACACCGTCGATGCAAGACGGACGTTTCGCAAAGCACCTTCCAAGTAGACTGATGAGTCACCAAAAACGGAGAACGAGATGATTCGCTTGGGCATGGAAGGTTGCAATGAAACGGTAAGGGTTACGTAGTCAGGGGGTATACCTGACTGTGCATTTTCGGTCGATTAAAAAAACTTCTAACTCGAATATCAAATGCCAATAGCCGTTTCAATAGCAATTATCGACCTGGGGTTGCTTCCGATAGCCGCCTAAGGCTTTACACCGGAGGCAATATGGTATCGTCGCGACGGGAAGACTTCGCAGTCGATGAACCAACGTTCCAGGTTCTCCTGATACCACTTTGGTTGCTTGCTAACCAACACTAGCCTTCCACCAGGACGCAGCGACCGATGAGCTGCGACCAAGAATTTTTCTGCGATTCGAAAATCGCCGAAGTAAGGTGGGTTCGCTAGAACCATGTCGTACTGACTGGGTTCTCCATAGATTCCGGTCGAGTTCAATTCGAGGGTTACGTTGGTTAACCCATTGAGCGCAATCCCGCGGGCCACGCAATCCAAAGATCGCGCGTTCGAGTCAACGGCGTGAACATGTGCTGATGGATCGCGTTTCGCAAGCCCCAAGGTCACCGAGCCGCTTCCACAACCTATCTCTAGCAATTTCGCTTGAGGATAAACATCAACCGCATCCAGCAATTGACGCGCTCCGTTGTCCAATTGTCGATGGGAAAAAACACCTGGCCGCGTGATGAACCGAATCAATTCTTCGCAGTCGCGAAACGCGAGTTCACAAGAGAAGTCTTTCACCTTTTTTAAGGGGACTGTTTTATCAATCATGTAGACAACGGCGTCGTCGAACTTCCGAACCTTAACGCTCTTTTCCAGTTGCTTCAGTTGCTCTTGAACCCATTTGTCTTGAGGGTTATCCACAGATACCACCAGCCTTCCGCCAACAGCCAATCGGTGGTACATCTGCTGAAGATAGTCCCTCGCTAGTTCCACTTCCCCCGAAACGATCAGCGGTAGAAACGCCAATTGGTATTCGCGTTCAGGCAGATCTGCGACGCAGGTGATGTTTAAGTTCGATGGCACCTCTCCAGGGGGCGAATCGGCGTTTTCTCCCAGAGCCGAATGCTCCAAGGCTCTTAAGGCGGGGAATTGATCCAGATACCATACCGTGACTTGAGCGTTGGAATGCGCCCGAGCAAACCATTCGGCGGCCTGAGCTCGACCCGTTGAAATGCATGCCACCTGAAGTGGATCCGAAGGATTCGCGAGAAGCGAGTTGAAAGGGGTAAGATCGAGCTTGCTAACGATTTCCCACAGCTGTTGTTCTTCACAGCGTGGCGCCAACCGTTCTAATTTCCGGACCTCTGGAATGCTTTGCGGCTCGTTCGACTCAATATCGTCTAAGTATTCGTCGGCGTCGTTGGGTTCTAACAGGGACATTCGGTCTTGTATCTGGCTTTGCATCAATAGACAACATTGGGGAAAGCTTTCTATCCTAAGCCACATCCCTTTCGCTTACTAGGCTCTTCTCCAAAACAAACGCCTTCGAGGCCGCACTAGAAACCCGATCCGCACGGGCGGAATCCGATCCTAAGGTCTGCAATTCACGCAATACCTCTTCGCACAGCTTGGTCTCCAGACGGCTTAAAGCTGTAGCAGCCAAAGCACCGTCGATGGTTCGATGGTCGGCGATCAGGACAACTTCCATGGTGCCGCTTGCATCGATTGGCCCAAACGCGAGACTGGAGGCTGTGATCAGCGGGTGGTGCAGATTCAGGGCGAAGTGGCCCGCGAGGCTGGAGATACTGAAGGTTCCAATGTGCTTAGCTCGTTTTCTGCCCGAAAGATTCATCAAGCACCACCAGCTCCAGCGTCGCAGCAACCAGGGGGTTCGTTCGAGCGCAAGACCTTCTCGATAGACTTGTTGCAAAGGCGCTTTGCGAAAGTCGTCAAGCTGCTTCTGCAGATCCAATAATGTCATCGACTCAGCAGCAATCCAGCGGCCCCATATCAACCGCTCTACACCGTTATCGTCTTTCCTTTGTACGGAAACCGAACAAACGGAATGTGGATGTCGGTATAGATGTCGAATGGGATAAGAAACGTAAAGGTCCCGTAACTCGGGCAGTTCCTCGCAGACCATCGCGTAAGCTCGGCCGAACAAGCAAGTCCACCCGATCCGGCTGGGGCTGGCGGATCTCGCAAGATCCACCTTCGCAAGGTTCATCTTGCGAAGGACTGGAAAGCTTGGGATCCGTTGCGATTGGCTCAGAATATCGAGCACGGTTTCACGGTGCTTGGGAAAACTGCGTCGGCTGCCTTGGGTTCCCATGGACTCTACCGTGTCTTTGTCTCTTGGTTCAAGGTATCAAGAGCGGCTTGAGTCTCTGCATTGCCAACCTTGCTTTTCTTGAGCGACAAGAAGTTGGTAATCTGAGCTTCGTCCATGAGCTTCGACAAGTGTTTGTCCATGGCGACACGTTGCTTCTTTTCAAGAATGTCCTTGTACAGCTCACCCTTGACCGCATTGAAATCAGTGACGACCGGCGTCGTTAGCCCTTGGCTTTTCAGAATGATGTACTGGCCACTTACTTCGATGATGCCCGAAAGATCGCCCGGCTTTAGGGAGAAGGCTGCCTTCTCCAAATTGGGCTGGCCACCGTGTTGGCGCAATGGTGGTACTTTTCCAAAATTGCTTCGCGAGCTTGGTTCGACCGAGTACTGGTTTGCAAGCTCGCCGAAGTACTCCTCCGAGTTCTTTCCACGTGCCATCTCCCAAACGCTTTGAGCTGTTCGCTGATTGCTCAAGACAATTGCAAGGACCTGAGCTCGAGGACCGTAATTCGATTCGAAGCCTTTTCGCAAATCTTCTTCGGTAACCTGAGCTTTTCCATCAACCAACTTTTTGAGGGCTACGGTTGGCCAGATCGCATCATGGATGTAGACCTCCATGGTCACGCCGTCCTCGGCCTGAACGTGCTTGACCCAGTCGGCAATGTTGGGGGACCCGTCGCTATTCACAAATCCATAGTAGTCCGCGGCCCGCGCGATCTCGGTATCGATGTCTTGCTGAGAGACTTGCAATTGAGCTTTAGCAAGAGCGACTTCAATGAGTTTTCGATTGATTTCACCCTCGAGGATTTGGCTGCCGTGACGCTTCACACAAGCTTGATCGAATTGCTGCATCGAAATGCTTTGGCTATTCACAATCGCTGCCACATTGGGGTATTGTGCTTGGAGCTCTGGCTTGGCGTACACCATCGTGATTTGGCTTGATTGTCGAAGTGAACCGTAGACGGTTTCAGCTGCCTCTCTCAACTTAACGTCTTCAAGATCGGACTTGAGTCTGGCTTGGATTTCCTGCATCTGAGCGGCTGGCGGATTCTGGGGGGGAATGTGCTTCACGCACTGCAGCATGACTTGCATGTCTCCCGCTGCGAAGATTTTGGAGATCTGGTTTGGCTGAAGCGAAAACGCAATCGCTTCCAGTTCGTCATCACCCGTGTGCTTACGAATCGGTGGCAAAACACCCTCAGCACTGGCGCTCGTGGCGTCTTCGCTGTGATCCCTGGCTAGGATCTTGAAAGAATCGGGCTTCGCTGTCGCTTCTTGGTGCAGTTGTGCTGCCTTCTGAGGGTCTTTGCAAGCAATCATTCGAACCATGACCTTCGGGCCAAATTCGCTTTGGAACGCCAAGTCCAGATCCTGTGGCGATACTTTGATCTGCTCTTTTGCCAACCCTCGCAGTGCAAGCATGGGCCAGATGATGTCGGACGCATACTGTTCGGGAGTGATGTTCCGTTCGTCTTCGATCAGCTTCAGATACATGGCCGTCGACAGGTTAAACTTGCTTGCGGTTCTCGCAATCTCATCGTCGATGTCTTTTTGTGTGACAGCCACTTTCTGAGTCTGGCAGGCTTGGTAGATCAAGGTCTTGTTCACAAGATCTTCAAGCACGAGCTCACCGAACCGCATTCTGCATTGAGCCGCCAATTCATTGATCGAAACGGGCGTTCCGTTGACCGTCGCGACCACCGCGGGGCCCGCATTGGGATCGTCAGCGAGAGTTTTAGTCGAAGAGGCATTGGCGGCTGGAACCGCTTTTTTACCCTGATTGCCTCGTCCCGAACCATCTTGAGCGAACGCCAACGGAAGTCCGATGGATAAGGCCACTGGTGCGACAAAAGCCAATTGTATTGCGGCTCGGACGACAGACCTACGTTGAGTTTGATTCTTCGTTCGCATCGTAATCCCTTATGAAATGCGGGGCAATGTGTTGCGGGTGCCCACGGAGTTAACTTGCAACTCTGCTTGCCAGCCCATGATCATCGTGACTGGGGTTCATTCTGGTTCAAGCGAGCTACGTAAGACGGGCAGTGTACGTAGCCAGCGAAACCCAGGTCAAGACAGATTGAACCCACAAATCGAGCTAGCCAGCCTGTAGCCGGAGTCGCCAGACTTCGGTCAACAAGTCCGTGCCCTAACCTTGGCAGGCCCGAATCGCTTTTTTGGGGAAACACAGAGACATCTGAGGGCACAGAGATAAGACTCGTATCAGACATTCCGTCCCTCTGTGAACTCAGATGTCTCTGTGTTTTAAAAAACTGGGCCTTTAGTGCCTGGCACGACCAGCCAGTAGCCGGAGTCGCCAGACTTCGGTCAACAAGTCCGTGCCCTAACCTTGCCAGGCCCGAATCGCTTTTATCGACTGTGCCAATATCGAAAAGCAAACGATTGTTGATTTTTGAACCTGTGGCAGCGAGTCTCTAAAATCGAAATGCTTTGCGATCTCCCAAGATTTTCGACTTTTCGAGGCATGTTCCGAAAAACGTTTCGTCGATAACCCTTCCCTTGGCCTGGCGTTCGATGTGAGGAAAATGCCTCAGCCTAGCGAGAATACCAGTCTGTGGTGCGTTTGGGCTTGTGATCCTGGCCTGCCTTTACCATACTTTCAAGCTGAATTTCATAGACATTGTGCTGAGACACGTTTCGCGAAGTAGCGAATTGTAACGGTCACTGGATTCCAGATGGCCGTTTGTTTTTGGTGTTGTTGAAACACTCGCCTAAATCTGGACTCGGCAAGCGGTGCATGCTCCTAAGGACATGATCATCGCAGCACCTTTTTGCGAAGAGCCTTGGGCTCGGAAGTGAGACTTTAGAAAATGGCACGATATACTGGCCCGAAAGCACGTGTTAACCGACGTTTTGGAGCGGTTTTGTATGAAAGCGCGGGCGCCATGCGAGCTTACGAAAAGAGAAGCGAGCAACCACCCGGGATGCACCCCAAGGGACGCCGAACCAGTAACTACGGTACCGCTTTGTCCGAGAAGCAAAAGATCAAGTACTACTACGGGTTGGGTGAACGCCAACTGCGTCGGTACTTCGATGATGCTGTTCGCAAAAAGGGGAACACGGGCGAAACACTTTTGCTCATGTGCGAACGCCGGTTGGACAACATCGTTCGTCGAATCGGTCTTTCGAAAACTCGCCCTCAAGCACGCCAAGGTATTGTTCACGGTCACTTCAAGGTGAACGGGGTGAAGGTAACTAGTCCTTCGTACATGTTGCGACCTGGCGACGTTTTGGAAATTCGAAGCAACGAAGCGATTCGGAACCTTTACCGCGGCATCATTGCGAACAACTCGCCAGTGCCTTTGGAGTGGGTTTCGCTGGACAGCGAAGGTTTGAAGGCGATCGTTCAGGGAAATCCTGGACCGTCGGACATCTCTTTGCCAGTAAACGCAAACATCGTGGTTGAATTCCTGTCTCGATAGTTTCTCTAGCTTGCTGTTTGTCAAATGCACTCTCCTGTTGTTGTTTTGGGCGGCGGGCCCGGCGGTTATGCGGCAGCCTTTTTGGCTGCCGATGAAGGCCTTGAAGTGGTCTTGGTGGAAGCTGAGTCAAAACTCGGGGGAACCTGCTTGTTACGGGGGTGCATTCCTTCTAAAGCGCTGTTGCACGTAGCAAAAGTTCTTGGCGAAGCTCATGCGATGCAAGAAGAATGGGGTGTCGATTTCGGCACTCCTAAGATTGACATCGATAAAGTACGCGCCCGCAAAGAGAAAGTCATCGAAACCCTGACTGGAGGTCTTGGGCAACTCGCCAAACGACGCAACGTCAAGGTGATTCGAGCTCGCGGAAAGTTCGAGAACTCGACGACGTTGATCCTGGAAGGATCTGATCCTTCCATTCCCGAAGGCGGGCGATTGACATTTGACTATTGCGTGGTTGCAACCGGAAGCGTCCCTGCGATGCCTCCAGCATTCAACATCGGATCCTCACGCGTCATGGATTCGACCGGAGCCTTGGCTTTAGCCGACATTCCTGAAAAGTTGTTGGTAATCGGCGGTGGCTACATCGGACTAGAAATGGGAACCGTTTACGCCCATCTGGGCTCCCAAGTTTCCGTCGTGGAGTGGACTGATGGGTTGTTGCCAGGGGCCGATCGTGACTTGGTAAAGCCACTTCATAATCGCCTGAAGAAACTTCTAGACAACCGTATTTTCCTTAATACAAAAGTCGGTTCCCTGGCGGAGGTTGACCAGCAGATCGAAGTCACGTTCGAAGGGCCTGGGAAATTCGGTCATGAGCGATTCGATCGAGTTCTGGTTAGTGTTGGACGCAGGCCCGTCACTCAAGGGCTCGGTCTGGAAACGACCCGCGTTCAAGTCAATCAAAAAGGCTTCATTGTTTGCGATCGGCAACAACGTACCGCAGACCCTCATATTTTTGCGATTGGGGATGTGGCGGGGGATCCGATGCTAGCCCACAAAGCCAGCCATGAAGCGAAGGTTGCGATCGAAGTTATTCTGGGCAAGCCTGCGGTGTTTGACAAAGCTGCAATTCCGGCAGTGGTCTTCACCGATCCCGAAATCGCCTGGGCTGGACTCACCGATGATCAAGCTACGCGCGAAGGCCGCAAGGTTGACATCGAGGTCTATCCTTGGGCTGCAAGCGGCCGCGCTCAGGCGCTGGGTATCACCGATGGGTTCACCAAGTGGCTCGTCGATCCTGAAACGCATCGCGTTCTCGGTTGTGGAATCGTGGGGTCCGGAGCAGGCGAACTAATCGCGGAAGCAGCGCTTGCTATCGAGATGGGATGCGAAATTCGAGATATCACCGAAACAGTCCATCCTCATCCAACCCTCAGCGAAACATTGATGAACGCGGGCGAAGTGCATTTTGGTACGGCAACGGAAATCTACAAGCCAAAGCGACATTCGTAAGACGATTGTGGTCTATTCGCTGATCCACACATGAAATATCCTGTGGGGATTCCACAATCGACTTTGTCCACGATCGATTGACTAAAATCAAACTGACGTTCGAAACCACGAGTGTGGTGAAGCTAAGTGCGATTGCATCGTCGGAATTGAGCCAGCCCCAAATAGCAGACAGATAAATAGCTAACACCACCAACAGCGAACTCGCACCCTGCATGACCCCCAGCCCAATGAGCCGGCTTCCGAAAACGCAAACGCAAAAACGGACGAACACATCAAAGTTTCATCAAAATCCGGGTTCTCACCGGGAACTATTCTTGCGACAATTTGTAAACCTTGTCCAAGTCCGGTTTTGATCACTCCCAATATTCGGTTCGTACTATGTCGCAGAAATCTCGCTTTTCAACTTCCCAAACAGCCTACCGGGCCATCGGGGGCGTCTCTAGGCTCGCACTATTTGCTATCGCTTCGCTGGGATATCAATCTTCGTCGACAACCTACGCTTCGGAAACGGAACTGCCATCAGACGCAACCAAGGTTGCTTCGGCAACACCTGGACCAGTTCCGATAGGCAGCCAGCTTGCGGATGTCCGGTTAACGGATTCCCTTGGCAAGGAATACTCCATTTCCGATTTTCAATCCAAGCAGGCTGTGGTCTTTGCGTTCCTCGGTACGCAATGCCCTCTGGCGAAACTCTACTCGGCAAAGCTGGTTGAACTGGAACGAAAGTATCGCGATCAGAACGTTGCTTTCGTGGCGGTCAATTCTAACGTGCAAGATAGCCTCGCGGAGATGAACGCACATGCTCGCAAGTATGGAATTGAATTTCCATTTCTCAAGGATCCCTCGCAAGCACTTGCCGATGGCACCGGTGCAACTCGGACGCCCGAAGTGTGTGTCGTTGATAACCAATTGAGGATTCGTTACCGCGGACGGATCGATGACCAGTACGGGATTGGATATACCAAGGACGAACCAACCAAAACAGAACTGGTGGACGCCTTGGATGCGATCTTGAGCAACCGTGAAATCGGATCGACGTCTGTCTCAGCGTCCGGCTGCCTGATCGGCCGCGGACCTCGCGATACGAACAAGGATGACTCTAGTCTTGCCGTCACTTACGCTGGGAAAATTAGTCGTATCCTGCAAGCTCGATGCATTTCCTGCCACCACGAGGGCGAGATTGGGCCGATGGACTTGAACAAGTACGAAGATGCCGCTGCTTGGGCTGATATGATCGCAGAAGTCGTAAGCGATCGCCGTATGCCTCCTTGGCACGCTAGCCCCGAACACGGAACCTTCGAAAACGATCGCCGAATGCCCCAAGAAGAGATTGAGGCAATCCAGTCATGGGTGAAAGCCGGTGCACCTCGCGGGGATGCGAGCCAAGAACCGGAACCCCTAAAATTTGTCGCCGGCTGGCAACTCAACCGCGAACCTGATTTGGTCATCGCAATGCGTGACAAACCGTTCGATGTTCCCGCTCGAGGTGAAGTCAAATACCAGTACTTTGTCGCAGACCCAAACCTCACCCAAGATGCCTGGGTCAACGGGATGGAGATCGTCGCTGGAAATCCATCCATCGTGCACCACATTCTTGTGTTCGTTCGGGATAAGGGGAGCAATAAGAAATCGCTGGGTGCAGAACGTGGGTTTCTTGCAGGCTATGTGCCAGGGACTCGCGTTCAAATGATGCCAGACGGGCTTGCCAAACGCATTCCAGCCAACAGTGAACTCATCTTTCAAATCCATTACACCCCCAACGGAACCGCTCAAACCGACCTCAGCAAAATTGGATTTTGGGTTGTCGATGCAAAGAATGTCACGCACGAAGTTCAGACAACAAGCTCGGTTCAACCGCAACTAAGGATTCCACCCAAGGAAGCGAACTACAAAACCACCGCCATGCAGCCCGAAGAATTGCCTGAATGCGAACTGCTTTCCATGAGCCCTCACATGCACGTGCGCGGAAAATCTTTTCGCTACAGCGCTATCTATCCCGACGGAAAAAAGGAGATCCTTGTCGATGTTCCCCAGTACGACTTTAACTGGCAAACCGAATATCGCTTGAAGGACAAAATGAAGCTACCAGCTGGAACTCGGATTTTTTGTGAAGCTAGCTTCGATAATTCAGCCGGTAACTTGAACAATCCGGACCCCAATGCCTGGGTCTATTGGGGCGACCAAACCTACGAAGAAATGATGATCGGATATTTCCATATCTCGGTTCCAGTAGATCCCGCCGCTGGTAAGGCTGCCGAACTCAAAAAGGCATCGGGACCAAAACGCCCAACCCCGATCCAGATCTTTACCATGCTCGATACCGATCAGGATGACCGACTTCTCAAAAGCGAAGTTCCAAAGCAACTGATTCCGACTTTCGAAAAGCTCGATAAGAATCGAGATGGGATCCTCGAAAAATCGGAAGTGCCCCTGTAGCGAATGCGAGACATTGAACCAATCATCCGCGCCATCGCTGACGCGGGTGGAACGGCATATCGGGTAGGTGGATGCGTCCGCGACCAAATACTTGGGATTGCAAACAAGGACCTCGATATCGAGGTCTATCACCTGGATGCTAGTACCCTCGCAAAACTGTTGTCGCGATTCGGTCACGTTAACGAAGTCGGAGCATCGTTCGGCGTCATCAAGCTCAGCCTGCCTCATTCGGGAGAAGTCGACTTCACACTTCCGCGGCGGGAAAGCAAAGTTGGCCGAGGGCATCGCGGTTTTCAGGTGGAACTCGATCACTCCATGACGGTCTTCGAAGCAGCGCTCCGCCGTGATTTTACAATCAATGCTATCTACCAAAACGCACATAATCTGGAGCTGATTGACCCGCATGGCGGCATCGACGACCTGCAGGCGAAAAGATTAAAGGCAACCAGCGAACACTTTGTGGAGGATCCGTTGCGCGTTCTCCGAGGGATGCAGTTTGCTGCGCGGTTCGATGCGACCTTAACCCAAGAGACTGTGGTAATGTGTCGCACGCTTTTGCCAGAGTATCCTACCCTTGCGAAAGAGCGGATTTGGACGGAGTGGTTCAAGTGGGCTACCAAAGGGGCCCTACCAAGCAAAGGGTTGATGGCGTTGCACGATTGCGGTTGGTTGCCCTGCTACCCCGAAATCGCGAATCTGCAGGGTGTTCAGCAAGATCCTCAATGGCATCCTGAAGGGGATGTTTGGACCCACACCTTGCATGTATGCGATGCTGCCGCAAAAGTTGCAGACCGTGAACAACTCGACGATTTCGAACGAAGCATCCTTTTGTTTGCTGCACTGTGCCACGATATCGGAAAGCCCTGCTGTACTACTTTTGAAGACGGGCGTTGGAAATCCCCCGGACATGCACAAGAAGGCGTGCCCTTGGCCAGCTCGTTCTTGAACCGGATAGGGTGCCCTATCGCAATTTCAGAAGTGGTGCTGCCTTTGGTTGCCGAACACATGGTGCATTATGAAGCACCGGTTTCGATGCGTACCGCTCGACGATTGTCCGTTCGATTAGACAAGGCCTCGCTGGTCCAGCTTGGGCGATTAGTCGAATCCGATCTCAGCGGACGTCCACCTTTGCCGCAGCAACAATCCGAAGCAATGCAGCAAATGCTGGAATTGGCCCAGGGCATGAAAATCGAACATTCCAAGCCGGCACAAATCATACAAGGACGAAACCTAATTGAACTCGGATATGCACCTGCCCCATGGTTTCGAAATGTATTGGATAAATGCTACGAAGCTCAACTAGATGGCGTTTTTGACGATCAAGCGTCAGGTCTTGAATGCCTAAGGCGAATTTTGCTGGAGAAGAACCCAACAACCGATTCAGCAGCAGAAGGTTTGGTCGAGTAATGCTCATGTTGATGCTAGATTGTCCACTTTAAGTCAAAGGAGCGTACGACTTTTTTGGACGGCGAAGCATCAACGTCACTGCAGCAAAAATGGTAAAACTGACTGCAGAAACCGCTCCCCATTTCAGCAGAACTGGCCGCTGAGCTTCGATGTACCGCTTGATGCGAAAGAAATCTGGCGTGGATGCTTGCGACAGACCGAACTCCGTCACCTCGTTCCAGTAATCCCAAGTGTCTGCCGGGGTAGCTTTCAGTGAAGCAGTCCGAACATCCCGAACATAGTCCTCTTCGTTTTTAGTAAGGTCCAATTTCGCGGTAGCGACTTGGTTCAGCAACGTGTAAAGCTCCCAGCCAATCGCGCCAGTGTAAGCAAGGGAGCCTGCGCCCGCGATAAAGGCGATGGCCGCTAACCAACTCAGCCATAATGACCTTTTGGGCGTTGCAGCGACAGGCGTCTCCGCTTCGACCTGTTTGAGCGACCCAAAATTGCGGATAGTAGGAACCTGCAAAACCACCCCACACCCGTCGCAAGGAATGGACATCCCCGCTTGAGTCCGAGCAATAACCATCGAAGAACCGCACGAGTTGCAAGGCAAGACGAATTTTGACATGGTTTCCAGTTACTCGAAAAAAGTTTTCAAAAAAGCTCAATCCTCGCCAATCCAACACTAGTCAGTCCCATTACGCAACTCAATCCTAACAGTGCGACCAAATATTAAGATCTGGCGTCTAGACCTGAAGCTCTGTCTAGCTAGAATGGGTACGCAATCGGAGAACTCCAAGGACGGGTTCGCATGGTACTACAAGATGTCGAATCTTTCGAGGTCCTGTTTTTCCAGCCTTTGCAGTATAGAAACACATCATTCTTCTTGGTTCCCCTTCAGAGATCAACTGGTCCTGTTCGGTCCGGAGAAGGCGATAACGATCGAGCTTCGGCTAGTTCCGCATGAGTCAAGTATAGTCTTCAACCTCATTTCTTTCCTCGGTTGGGCTACCTACAACGAACACGACCAGCGGGCGGCGAATTCTCGAACAGTCATCGTGGCTGGCGTTTTTTCTGCTCAGGAAGCATCGGCATGGATGGTTTTTAACTTGGTCGTGTTCCATCAGAAGGTTTTGTTGCACCAAATGTTTTGGTGAAGTGTACTTTAGGGGTTGTCCTAAATACACTGGAGTGTCCCGCCGAAAGTTGGGGAGATGTAGGGATCGCTAGCGGATCTTTCGTTTCCAGACCTCGGTAGGCTTACCGTAATTGTAAAGATTTACCATTTGATAACGGAGTCCCGTCTGTAAACAGTTAGGTGCTACACTTCCTTTGCCTCGCTCTGGCTAGGTACTTTGGAAGCGGAACCTTGCTTACACACGAGCACTCCCATCCTCCATTATTTTCGTGGTTTCAGGAGCTATAACCTTGTTCGACGGCCTGTTGGATTTCGATGATGATTTGCCTCGCAGCGCTGACGATCTGGATGGCCTTCGCAAACTGTCGCTTGAGGAGGAAGGTGATGACCTGGGCGATGCTGTTGTCGTTGATGTAGCACCCTCCGACGATCAAGTCCAATTGGAAAGCGAAGATGATTTGCTTTCTGGCATGGAAGAGATCGAAACTTGGTCGGACGACCCGGTTCGAATGTATCTGACGCAGATGGGCGAGATTCCTCTCCTGACGCGACAAGAAGAAATTCGACTGGCGAAAAAGATCGAAGTCACCCGACGTCGATTCCGAACCAAGTTGCTGGAATGCGACTATGTGGTTCAATTTGCCTACAAGATTCTCAAGCGTGTTCATACTGGCGAATTACCATTCGATCGTACTGTTCAGGTGTCGGTCACCGATCGCCTGGAAAAGGATCAAATCCTAGGACGGTTGCCACACAACCTCAAAACTTTGGACGTGTTGCTCAAGCGAAATCGTCGAGATTATCGCAACGCCCTGAGCAAGTCACTGCCATTGAAAAAGCGTCAAGAAGCCTGGCAAGCCCTCGCCCGTCGCCGCCGCAAGTCGGTTCGATTGATCGAGGAACTTGGGCTGCGTACTCAAAGAATTGAAACGATGATCGGTGTGCTCGAGCGATTGAGTGACCGCGTCGATGAGATTATGAATGATTTGGCGACCCTCAAATCGCATCAAGTGGCACCTTCCCAGGTGGCACAGTTGCGTCGCGAGTTTCGTCAGATTTTGGTTGCAACCCAAGAAACACCGACCTCTCTACGCAAACGCGTCAAGATGGTTAAGAAGGTCTTTACCGAGTATCAGCGTGCCAAAAAGCAGTTAAGCGAAGGCAACCTGCGTTTGGTAGTGTCGATTGCTAAGAAGTATCGAAATCGCGGTTTGAGCTTCTTGGATTTGATCCAAGAAGGAAACGCGGGATTGATGCGAGCTGTCGACAAATTTGAGTATCGTCGTGGTTTTAAGTTCTGCACGTATGCAACTTGGTGGATTCGCCAAGCGATCACACGGGCGGTAGCGGACCAAAGCCGAACGATTCGAATTCCGGTTCACATGGTGGAAACCATGTCCCGCGTTCGAAATGTTTCGCGGCAGCTGCTACAAGAATTGGGACGCGAGCCTACTCTTGAAGAAACTGCACGTCGTGCGGAAACAACAATTGAAGAAGCTAGACGCGTGTTGGCGATGAGCCGATACCCGATCTCGCTCGACCGACCTGTTGGAAATAGCGAAGATAGCCAGTTTGGCGATTTGCTACCTGACGGGACGGCGGAGAGTCCAGCCATTGGTGCTGGTCAAGAAATGTTGCGGCTTCGGATCAACACAGTCTTGAAAACGCTGAGTTACCGAGAACGCGAGATTATCAAGCTCCGATACGGGCTGGGAGACGGTTACAGCTACACGTTGGAGGAGGTGGGCCACATTTTCAAGGTGACGCGTGAACGCATTCGTCAAATTGAAGCCAAAGCGGTCCGCAAGCTCCAGCAACCAAGCCGCTCGCAAGAACTGGTTGGATTCTTGGATTAGAGCTCGTAATTAGCGAGTGTTTTTGAGTTACATCGAGAGACGTCTGGAAGAGAATTGGCTGGTTTGGATTAGTTTTTAGACTGTTGGTATCCACCTTTTTCCGACCCTGACTGAGTGCACGCTTGGTCAGGGTTTTTTGTTGATTGGAAGG
>JBIKLJ010000203.1:0-8863 GCA_044359895.1 Pirellula sp. | reverse complement strand
CTTTCAAATCGCAGTTTCTCTGCGCCGATGCCTTTGAGGGGCACGGCTAGATCAACTGCTGAAAGCCGGAACGTAAGGGATAAGCTATAAGGCACAGAGGACACAGAGATAAGGCTCGCACAGATACTCCAACCCTCTGTGAACTCTGTGCCTCTGTGTTTTAAGAAATTGCGTCGCTGGTGTCTGTCAGACGTGACAATCGGAACAACAATCAGAACAGTGCCCGCAATCTCGCTATCATAAACAAATCGTTATCAGCGTTGGGCGGCGCTATTCCGTTACTCCAGGGTAACGTTGTCGTTACCCAATACGGTTGCGAAGTTGCAATTGCAGGTCGGCGATACGACGGTCTAGCTCTTCCAGTGGCTGCGCCTGTAGATCTGCGGTCGAAGCTAGTTCCAGCATCAGCAACCCTTGAAGCAAGCGAATCGTGTTTGCCTTCTCTTCAGACTTTCCTTCGGCTTTTCCTTCGGCCTTGCCGCGTGCTTCGCCTTCTTCGATAGCTGCTTGTAAGCGAGCTTTTTCGTCGCGTTCAGCTCGGAGGCGATCTTCGTATTGTCGTCGTTGTTCTGGGGTCTTCTGGATCATTTCTAGTACTCCAATGGCTTTCTCGAATACCGGATCGAAAAGTCTTCCGCGAAGCCCTTCCACCGTTGAACCTTTGGCCTCCAAGAAAAAATGGATCCACTGTTCCAGCGGCCCTCGCTCTTGCCAATTATCTCTCGCATTCTTCACCTTGGAAAGCTCGATTGTGTGGATTTCTAGCGATTCGGTTAACTCAAAACCGTCTAAGGTCCTTAGCCGAAATGCATTGTGGTAGGCGGGACGCACAGAATACGGGAACAAATCGACTGTTAAAATACAAATCCCAATCGACGGTCGGAGCTGTTCATACCCGTCCCCTTGTTCAAGCTGGTCGACAAAATTCCCGGCCGAATAATACGTGATTCGCTTCACAAGCCCTGTCGTTCTGGTCCTTTGCACCTCGACATTGAAGATCCGGCCTAATTGATCGATTGCTCTTATGTCGAGAATTGACAGTTTGTCGGATTCGAACTTTTGTTCATTGATAGGATTGAGAATTGTGGCAGCCACGATAGGTGACTTGGGAGTCAGGACTGCGTTTAAGAAATGAATCGTGATTTCCGGGAACAACGGATTGCCGATCACTTGCTTGCAAGCGTAGTCGACCGTCGGATCGATCTCGATGATGTGGGACATAGTGGTTGATCAACAAAAGCAGGGAGTCGTTTTTGTAGGAATCGTTCCATTGTAGCGGTCTCGGACTCGACTGTTTTGAGCCGTTTTGCTGATGCATGGTTTTCGCCCCACTTTTTGCTTATTGGTAGAACTGTGAAAGTCCAGGAAGGGTGCCCGAAGTGCGAATAGTGAAGTTCAATGTTTGGAGGTAGAATAGTGACATACGTTCCTGACAACTTATTGGCTTCTCAATATGTTGACGAAGTCATTCACCCTTCGAGTTGAAAGGTAGAGGAAGTAGCATGGCCATTCCAGATGCATTACTAGATTCGTTTTTCGCGAAGCATCTTCGTGATGCGTTGGCGTCTCCGACGGAAAGCGATTTTGCAGAGTTTGAGAGCTCCACTGGGCTAATTGTGCCACCTATTGCCAAAGAGCTATTTCTTTGGAGAAATGGGGGATACTTTTACGTTCCCGCTGGAATTGAACTGAGCTATTTGGACGAATCGATTGGGCCGTTGGTCTTTGAGCCAATCGGTGATCATGGCATAGAAGATGTAACGCTTATAGACTTGGCGACACAACTACAGGGCACGATTGGCGAGCCGTATTTTCCGATTTGCGAAGTTTTGAATTTTAGAATGATTTGTATCGACGAGAAGGGAAATAGTTTCATATTCAAACTTACTGACGAAGAACCAAATGGATTGATTCGAAATCTAGAAATCGGGCTGTATGATCTTCTTCAATTGGTCCGTCCTTCAAAAGAATCGTTTCTCATAGACTCGATCAGTGATGGTTCTGAACTCCTCGATTCGCTTTACTATTCGATAGAGATCCTGGAGACAGACGTGCTACGTGAGTACTTGTTGAGAGGCGATCCAAACGTCTCCTTTGGTGGCTGGCCGATCTTGAAATTTTCCGCACATACAGGCAATCTCGATGCGGTTAAGATGTTGGTGCAGGCTAACGCAGCGGTAAATTTCGATGCATCAACCAAGGGGCGGCCGACTTTGTTTCAGGATGCCTGCGCAAGTCGCCGTTTCGATCTGATTGCTATGCTTTGGGACTTGGGCGCACATGATATTGAAGGCGTTGACAAGGAAGTGCTGACGGCAAGTTGGTGCAGACGCTCCCACAAGTTTCTTCGCAAACTAACTGGAGTATCAAAAACACCCGATTAACCACGATGTCCTGTTACGATGCCCTTTGGTAATGTCAAGTTGGTGACTAAGCTGGACGAGGCGATGCAACGTCCCGAGCAATCTCTGTGCGATTGAGATCGGCTTGGTCAGCGTTTTACTGCTGGCACCCGGTTGGGGTGCGTTGAGTGAACTGACGTGTAACCGGCGGTGTCGCTGACGCTCAACCGCCGGCTACAGGCTTAGATTCCTACGGAATACCCGGACTCGCGTGCAACAAGATGCGCCCGAGACGGTCATACGCATGATCGCTAAAGGGTTGAAGGCTAATCCGTGAACAATTTTGCAGGCCGGATTCGGAACATTACGCAGCGCGATAAATGTAGTCGCGGGTTGGAGGCATTCCCGATACACCCTTGCCTGCCTTCTTGCTCGCTACCACTTGGTAGATCTTGATGGAGCCGGCGGTGAAGCCTCCTGAAGCGCCCGCTAAGTATGCGACCCAAAGTCGATAGCGTTCCGCCCCAACCAATTCGATCGCTCGTTCCTTGTTGGCTGAAAGATTCTTGCACCAGAAACGAGTTGTGATCGCATAGTGCTCTCGCCAGGATTCGACATCGTGAACTTCGAAGCCCGTTCGTTCGAGAACTTCGGTAGTGGTTCCGACTGGGATCAGTTCCGAGCCTGGGAAGATGTACTTCAAAAGGAACTTGCGTTCGGGACGGATCCGCGCCGCAATGCGCTTTGATGGTTTCGCACTGCGTGCAATGGCATGATTCAGAACCAACCCTCTGTCTCGGAGCAAGGAGTTGATTTTACTGAAGTACCGCGGATAGTTTGCCGTGCCGATGTGCTCCGACATTCCAATGCTGGAGATCTTGTCGTAGCTCCCTTGGTGATCTGCATAGTCGCATATTTCCACGGTCACTCGATCCGCTAGGCCAAGTCGTTCGATTTTGGCCTTCGCATATTCGTATTGTTCTTGCGACAGAGTGATTCCGTGTGCTTTGACGCCGTAGTGCTGTGCTGCGTGGCAAATCAGTCCACCCCAGCCACAGCCTATATCCAACATACGTTCGCCTGGTTCAAGTCGAAGCTTGCGGCAGATGATATCCAGTTTGTCGTGTTGGGCTTGATCCAGGGAATTGGACCAGTCCTTGAAGTAGGCGCAGGTGTAGACCATTTCGGAGCCCAAAAACAACTTGTAGAATTCGTTGCCCACATCGTAGTGGAACTGAATGTAGTCAGTGTTTTTACGCTTCGATTCGTCTCGGCCCACCATGTCGTCGCGGAACCCTTCCTTCAAATCGGCCACATCCGTTTTGGCAAAAAGGAAGGGGAGCGTCTTTTTAGCTAGCATGATTTTGCTAATCTTTTTCAACCGCGCACGGTTGGATCGTTTGGTTTTCAGGGCTTCAGAAAAGTCGATTAGATCGCCACCTTCGAAGTCGATATGGCCCGTGGCGTAGAGTCGAACCAGCATCTCCAAGGTGGGGCGTCGCATCATGCTGCCTATCACGCCAGGCCCGGACAAACGGATGATAAATTTACCGTCTGCGTTGGCCCCCAGCGGAATGACTTCGCCGTTCCAGAGCCGCACTGATACGTTCAGATCGAGCGGTTCCGCGACCGACTTCAATAAGTCACGGATCGAGTTTAATTGGGTTTCCGCAGAAAAGAAGCTGGCCATTCCATCGACTCCATTCGAAACAAATACCTGGGGTGCGAGGCAATCCGCCTCTGCATTGACGCCGCTCAGTTGATAAACCGACTGGTAGTTTAGAGACTTTGCCAAAATAATCGAAGACCGAAAAACGCAGGGAATCTGTGCATTTTAACTTTGCGGGGCGCGTACCAACGATATCTCGTGGGCTGATATGCGGTGTGCGGGATCTGCTATGCGGGATCTGCTATACTGTGCATGGTATTCTCGGGACGTGGTCTTTCGGCCAGTGCCCGACCCATTTTAGATCACATCATGTTCGCTAACGAACGCTGCTCAAGCGTTTTGGCAGAGAGGTATTCGCTCATGAGTTTTCATTTCCCTCGATTAACTTTTCAAGGAGAGGCGATCGTTCGAACGTCCCGATCCCTAGCATCTCTTGGCCTTTTGGTTGCAGCGTGCTTGTACAGTGCGGCGACCGGCCAAGAATCCAAACCCCAGGAAGCGAAACCACAAAGTTCCGCTACTCCAACGGCAGGTTCTTACCCTGTCTTCATTGATACCACAGGATCCGATTGGGTCACGGTTGGTAAAGAGGACTTCGTGAAAGCCAATTGCAATGACGATACTTGGGTTTGGGATGGCAACCAGGTTCATTGTACTGGCTTACCGGTCGGGGTCTTGCGGTCCAAAAAGAAATACAAAAATCTCGAATTCGTTGGTTCCTGGCGACACCTGTCCGAAGGTGGCAATTCCGGCTTCTTTCTTTGGACGCCTGAACAGGCACTTGAAAAGCTTCCTCCTAATGCATTGCCGAATGCGGGGATTGAAGTCCAAGTCTTGGACCATGGGTACACGGCTCAGTTTGAAAAATCGAGCGGCAAAAAAGCCGATTGGTTCTCTACCAATGGCGATATCTTCCCAGTTGGAAAGTCCAAGCTGAAGCCCTTTGCACCTCTTTCACCCGACGGGTCGCGAAGCTTTCCAAAATCGAAGCACAGCCTCGGTTCGCCGCAATGGAATCACTACTACGTTCGGGCTATTAACGGTGAAGTGCGACTATGGGTGAACGGGCACGAGGTGTCCGGCGGCAAAGAAGCCAATCCCGCTGAAGGATACTTGTGCCTGGAATCCGAAGGTGCACCGGTCGAGTTCAAGGATATCAAGATTCGCGAATTGCCTTAGTCTTTTACGTTGAGTCAGTATTTCATTTTCATTGATTGCGAAACATCATTCCACATACGATTTTAAATATGCCAAGTCAGTTTCATTCCAGAAGTCAGTCCGTCGGTACGTTCAAAGCCTTGGTGGCACATTCGATAGCTGCCGTCAGCGTTTTGCCGGCAGTGATTTTGCCAGCCATCTTTTTTCAAACAGCAGTTTTTCCAGAGAACGTATTTGCTCAAGAGGCATCGCCTCAAGGGCTGGTCTCTGGCGTTGAGCTGCAACACTTTGATCGGTCGGTTCCAGCCTCGGAAGATTTCTTCCGGCATGTGAATGGAAAGTGGTTATCAGATACCCCGATCCCCTCGGACCAGTCCAACTACGGATCCTTTACGATCCTGGACATTGAAACCAAGGCTGCCATTAAGAAGATCATCGAAGAGGCTGGTGCAGATCCCAAGCCATCGCCGATCGCCAAGCAAGTGGGGGACTTCTATCGATCCTACACCAACATTTCCCGACGCAACGAACTGGGGCTGAAGCCGATCGAAAGCCAGCTTCAATCGATTCGATCTGTTCAAGATAAAGCTCAAATTGCCGAGGTGGCAGGCAAGCTGTCGGGCCAAGGTATTGGTAGCTTCTTGAGCTTTTACGTGGAGCCCGATGCGCGTCGTTCTGATCAGTATGCGATCTACGTCAATCAAGATGGTATCAGCTTGCCAGATCGCGATTATTATCTGCTGGACGACGAGCAAAAAATCAAAACGCGAAAGGCGTATGTTGCGTTCATTGAATCCATGTTAGTACAAATTGGTTGGAACGATCCGAGCGGATTTGCAACCAAGATTTTGGCCTTGGAGACCGCCTTTGCAAAATCCCAATGGTCCCAAGTGGAGCTGCGGGATCCCGTCAAAGGCTACAACAAAATGCCGTCGTCCGAGTTCGGATCCAAGTACTCGGGCTTGCTTTGGGCTAATTACGCGAAAGCTGCCGGCTTGCCTGGTGCGTCCGATCTGATCGTTGGCCAGCCAAGCTTCTTTGCGGGGGCATCGGAGCTGATTCAATCGACCGACGTCGAAACCCTGAAGGCTTACCTTGCGTTCCAAACCATCGATTCGTTCGCTCCTTTGCTGACGGAGTCGTTGGAGAAAATGCACTTTGATTTTCACGAGACAACACTTAGCGGTGTCACCGAGCAAGAACCGCTTTGGCGCCGTGGTGTGGATGCTTGCAATGGCTTGCTAGGTATGCCGGTTGGACAGCTTTATGTGGAGCGATACTTTTCACCGAAAGCTAAGGTGAAGATGAACGCGCTCGTTAAAAATCTGATGGTCGCCTTTGAAAATCGGATCAAGAAACTTGCCTGGATGGGCAATGGGACCAAGGCGGAAGCTTTGCAAAAGTTGGCTCTTTTCACTCCGAAGATTGGTTACCCCGACACATGGAAAGATTACTCTTCCGTGGAGATCGTGCCTGATAACATCGTTGCTAACTTGCTGAAAATTGCGGAATTTGAACGAGCGTATCAGATTGGAAAACTAGGCAAGCCCATCAATCGCAACGAGTGGTTCATGCCCCCTCAGACGGTCAATGCCTACTACAATCCCACCATGAATGAGATTGTTTTTCCGGCAGCCATTTTGCAACCGCCTTTCTTCAATTTGGATGCGGATGATGCCATCAATTACGGTGCCATCGGTGCAGTGATTGGTCACGAAATCAGCCATGGGTTCGATGATTCCGGTGCTCAATTCGACGGAAAGGGGAACCTGCGTGATTGGTGGACAGAAAAAGACAAAGAAGAATTTAAGGCACGGTCCGCTCAGTTGGTCTCCCAATACGATGCCTATTCGCCACTGCCAAACTCCAAGGTCAACGGCAGCCTGACTCTGGGTGAAAACATCGGAGACTTGGGTGGAATGAGCGTTGCCTACACTGCGTACCAGTTGTCGCTGGATGGCAAAGAAGCCCCTGTGATCGATGGTTTCACTGGCGATCAACGGTTCTTTATCGGTTGGGCTCAGGTTTGGCGTCGCAAGTACCGCGACCAAGAAATGCTCAAGCGATTGATGACGGACCCTCATTCCCCCAGCCAATACCGTTGCAACGGGATCGTTTCGAATTTGGACGAATTCTATAAGGCCTTCGGTATTTCGGAAGGATCGAAAATGTTTTTGCCCGAAGCCGATCGTGTAAGGATCTGGTAAGGACTTGGCTTGATGATGAAACCTGATCCAGTCAGCGGCAACGCGACGAAATCCGAAATGGATATCATTCAATTGTCTGAATGCCCGTCTTTCATCACCAAAGATGGATCGGGTATTCGGGAACTGTTGTCCCATCGTAATTCGTCGATCCGCAATCAAAGCCTGGCCGAGGCTACTATTGGGCCAGGCGTATTGACCGAATTGCATTACCACAAGGTCACCGAAGAGATCTACTTCATCACGCGTGGAACGGGTGTCATGACCTTAGGGAATCGTACGTGCCGCGTTGTAACGGGGGATGCGATTGCCATCCCGCCCGGTCAAATTCATCAGATACTGAACGATGGCGATGAAGATCTTGTGCTTCTATGCTGCTGTGCGCCAGGTTACGAACATTCCGACACGTACCTTGTAAGTCCCGATTCTTTGAGCTGATGCGGCTGGGTAGTACATCAATATGGACTCAGCCCCTTCACCCATGCCTGACTCTGACTTTCCCGACTTGGATGCGTTCCGGCCGTACTTAACGGTGTTGGCACGAGGCCAGATTCCTGTATCGATGCAAGCTCGACTGGACGCTTCGGATATCGTTCAAGAGACCTTGCTGGAAGCGTATCGGAAACGAGACCAGTTCCAGGGTGGACAGGAAGCTAGGCAACTTGCGGGCTGGCTGCGTCAGTTGTTGTCGTGCAATCTGATTGACGCGTTCCGGACACAACGGCGCGACCAACGTGATGTTCGCCGCGAGCAAATGCTGCCCCATTCCGTCGATGAATCGGCCATGGGGTTGGATGCGTTGCTCATTGCAAACGACTCGTCACCCAGCGAAGCGGTCGATAAACGTTTTCGAGCTTTGGAAGTTGCAAGAGCCATTGAGCAACTGCCCGACCAGCAGCGCGATGCAATCATGTTGCGGTACTTTCAGAAAACGAAACTCGAAGAGATCGCCAACCATATGCAAAAATCCAAACCCGCGGTGGCAGGGTTGTTAAAACGGGGACTGGCAACCCTGCGCGAGCGTCTGAACAAGGAAGACGTATGATCGGCTCGGAGGATCAAGACGGAAAACAAGACAAAGTGGATTCGGCCATCGCGGAGTATCTGGAAGCCGTCGATCTTCAAAGTCCTTTCGATCTTCAGCAGTGGCTGAACCGGCATCAGGAAATCAGGTCCGAGTTGATGGAGTTCTTAGCCACCGAAAGCGACTTCGGGACGGCCATGTTGCCAAAACAACTCTATGATTTCAATGCGGCCGAATTGACTACGGATTGGGCCAGGGGAACGATGGACTCGCAGCCGCAGCAGCCCTTTGCGGTTTCGATTCGTCGATCCAAAATTGGTCCGTACGTGCTCAAGCGATTGTTGGGTGCAGGCGGCATGGGACAGGTTTATGAAGCATCGGATCCGTCAGGTAATTTGGTAGCGGTGAAGTTGTTGTCCTCGCGTTGGATGCGATCGGAAGAGTCGTTGCTTCGCTTCAAACAAGA
>JBIKLJ010000202.1:0-8870 GCA_044359895.1 Pirellula sp. | reverse complement strand
TGGGACGAAATCGCATCGGTTTTTCAGGTGAATGCTTCATTCAGTAGAGATCTGAGTAAGGTACTCTTCAGCACGACGAATTCGACGCTTACTAGCAATGACAATAACGGCTCAGAAGATGTATTCGTGGCGGACATTAACACAGGGATTATCACATTAGTTAGCAAGTCCTTTGATGGAGGCAACGCAAACGGTGCAAGTAATCGATCCACGATTAGCGGCAACGGCAGATGGGCTGTCTTTAGTTCATCAGCAAAGAATCTAGTTTCACTAGACAGTAACGGCGCATTGGACTTGTTTCTCGCAGATTTGAACACCGGTCTCGTATCTATTCTCTCAACGCCTCAAGTGACTAATGTTGCGGCGTACCGTCCCTCACTTGATTTTTCTGCAACGAATGTTGTATTCCGGCGCACCGTTGCGTCAGGATATCAACGATACCTTGAGTTAGTTAGGCTTAAGATCAGCGAAAGAACCATCGAACCAGTGCGGTTTGAGTACTTTACTGGCACGTCTACGCCGTCGGTTATGTCAGGGATCATAAGTGGAAACGGAGGATCTATTCTAATATCTGACAAAAGTGGGCTCTCAATCTGGGACGCAAACAAAAACTTGGGTGTAAGAGTACGAACGCAAGATGGAGTTGAGACCACGGCGGATGTACCGATACAAATTTCCCCTGGTACAATATCTGGGATGGTTTTTGAGGACTCTATTTCCAACCGAAGTTTTGATGTTGGAGAAAAGAAATTCGCTGGTTGGACTATTTTCGTTGATGAGGATCGGGACCATATACTTGATTCGTCTGAAATGCGTCGAACTACGGATCAAAGCGGTGAGTTTCGGTTTTCTGCATTGCAAGCAGAACGTGAATATTCCATAGTAGCCATTCCTGCAATCGACACGGTGCAGGTTGTGCCTTCTCAGACACTCGCATGGCGAGTATACCTTCCAGCCGGTGCTAACATCACCGATAGAGACTTTGGGTTTGTGCCTGCTACCACGGGGGGGCAGTTTGAGAATGCGTCCATCACGGGGCGATTGTTTAATGATCTTAATGGAGATGGGCTCATTCAATCCGGCGAATCGGGACTGGTGGATATCACCCTCTACCTCGATCTCAATGGAAACGAAACTCGTGACTTTAACGAACCACGAACCGTAACCGATGCTAGCGGCAATTACTCCTTTGCCAGCCTCGGGAATCGGGCTTATACCGTGCGGACCATCCTACCCACGGGCACCGTGCAAACATCACCACTCGGTTCGAAATTCGGGTCAACATCCCTTGCACTCACCACCGGCTCGACCCAACTGGCTAACCCACAAGATGTCCTCGCAGAGGATTTCAATAACGATGGCTGGGCCGATATCGCCGTCGCCCTCTTCTCTGGCAATAGCGTCTCGCTCCGTCTCAACGATGGTGCCGGTAACTTCACCGCCGCACCCATTAACGTTTCGACGGCTCCCGATGGCTTAGGCCCCATCGCTATGGCCGCTGGAAGACTCAATGCAGGTACGGCGATCGATCTCATCACCGCGAATCAACTCAACGGCACCGCGACCATTTTCCGAGACTTTAACGGGACCGGGTTCGCCTCCCGCCAAACACTAGCCGTCGGCCAAACTCCCACCGATGTCATCCTTGGACGCTTTGATAACGACCAAGATCTCGATGCGATCGTGGCGAATAAATCGACCGATCAACTGACCCTGTTAGTGAACAACGGCAGTGGAGTCTTCACGAAAGGACCGTCATTCTCCTCAGGCGGTAAGAACCCCACCGCCCTAGTCACCAGCCTCTTCAACAACGATACCATTCCGGATATCGCTGTCGCTAACTATGGAACCCATCCGACCGGTGGTGATTTCGGAAACGTCGCGGTCTTGATCGGGCGCGGTGATGGTACGTTCCATCCGGCCGTCCCCTATACCGTGGGCTTTGGACCAATCAGCATCGCATCGGGGGACTTTAACGGTGATGGATTCATCGATCTGGTTACGGCGAACTTCCTCGCCAATACCGCTAGTGTCCTCCTAGGATCAAGCTCAGGAGCCTTTACCGTTGTCACCGAGGCTCTTGGGGTCGGCCAAGGCCCCCTACAAGTTTCCACGGGAGACATCGAAGGAGACGGCGATCTGGATGTCCTGGTGACCAATTTGCTCTCTCAATCCATCTCCGTGATTCGCAATCGACGTAGCCAAGGAGGAACGGGCTTCGAACCAGCCGAGAGCTTTGGAGTAGCCGAGTTCCAAACCTCGCCGCGTCTCGCCTTCGCCAATGCCGACTTTGATCGCAACACGACCACCGATATCGCGTTGGTAAACAGCCTGTCGGATTCCCTCAAGATTATGCGAAACAACCTCGTCAACGGTGCGCATCGGATTCAACTCACCGGAGTGGAGACCGTTTCAGGGCTCAACTTCGGAACACGTCCCGATGTGTTGCTCCCAACCATGAACCCGATCCCTAATCCAGAATCGATTGTGGAAGATGCACCACAACAGATCGTCCCCCTCAGCGGTATCGCCTTGGGACGAACCGGTGGCCCTGCGCTGCAAATCACCGCATCGAGCGCCAATTCAGCGATCATTCCAAACCCTTCGATCGACTATGTCGCCGGAGCTACAACGGGCTCGCTGCGATTCACCCCTGCCCAAGATGCGAGCGGGCAAGTGGCGATCACGGTGACCGCTCGTGATGCCGGTGCGGACAGAATTCTAGATACCGCCGACGACGCTGTCCTGAGTCGCGTCTTCACGGTCTCCATCAAGCCTGTGAACGATGCACCTACGTTTGATTTTCCAGCCTCTCGAAACGTTACCGCCTTAGAAGATTCCGGTGCGAGAACCGTGACTGGATTCATCACCAACATGACGGCGGGTGGGGGAGCGTTCGAAACCAACCAAACGCTTTCTACGTTCCTGGTGGTAGCGGACAATCTGGGACTCTTTAGCGTTCAACCCATGATCGATGCGACCGGCACGTTGCGGTTTACTCCCGCTGCCAATGCGGTTGGAACCGCTACCGTCACGGTCACGCTCACCGATAATGGTGATACCGATTTCGGTGGCACCAATCGCAAGGTCGACCAGTTTGTATTTACGATCAATCCCGTCAACGATGCCCCGTCCATCAACATCGGTGGTAAACAAACGGTACTGGTCAACGCGGCAACTCAGACGGTGAGCAATTTCGCAACTGGTTTTGCACCGGGAGGTGGAACCGATGAAAACGCTCAAGTCATCGCAGCGTTCGCAATCTCGGTCGATAAGCCAGACCTGTTTAGTGTCCTGCCAACGATCGACTCTGCCGGCACGCTGCGCTACACCCCTTCCACCACTCGAACTGGGATGGCCAAAGTCTCCGTTCAAGTCCGTGACGATGGGGGCTCGGCTAATGGCGGCATCGATCTGTCGACATTAAAGACGTTTGACATCGAGGTGGCTCCGCTGCCAGATACCGTTGCCCCGTCGCCTGTGATAAGCTCGCTCGCGCCATTGATCACCAACGTATCCCCTATCGATTTGACGGTCGACTTTGGTGAAGCGGTGACGGGATTTGCGCTGAGCGATCTTGTTATGACCAATGCGACTGCCGCAAATCTGGTCGACCTGGGGTCTGGCAAGTTTACCCTGGCCATCTCGCCGGTTGCCGATGGCGTGGTGACCGTCAGCATCGCCGCCGCAGCTGTTCGAGACCTGGCTAATAACAATAGTTTGCCTTCGGCTAGTTTCACTCGTACAGTCGATCGTACCCCGCCGACACCCGCGTTAACCTCTGCGTCCTCGAGCGTCCTCAATCAATTGGCATTCGATATCGCGATCGATTTTTCCGAGCAGGTATCGAACTTCACGCTTGGTGATCTCATCATCACGAATGGTTCTGCGGCCAATTTTCAAGACTTAGGGAACGGACGATTCTCGGCGACAATAACAGCGACCGCCGATGGAGCGACCACGGTTCGCATCCCCGCGTCGGCCGGTCGCGATCCAGCGAACAACGATAGCCTAGCGTCGATGGTGCTAACACAAACTATTGATACGAGATCACCCACCGTGGCTCTTACGTCGACAACCACGTCGCTTACCAATGTTTCCCCGATCGACCTAGCCGTGGACTTTGGTGAAGTCGTCACGGGTTTTGCACTCAGCGATTTGGTGCTGACTAATGCGACGGCCGCCAACTTAACGGATCTGGGGGCCGGTAAGTTTACCGTTGCCATCTCGCCGGTTGCCGATGGTTCGGTGACCGTCAGCGTTCCCGCTTCTGCGGCGAAGGATCTTGCAAACAACAACAGTCTTGTTTCGACCAATTTCACACGCACCGTCGATCGTGTGGCTCCCGTGGCTACGATTACCACCACTGAAGCGAGTCCAACGAATAAACAATCGTTTCCGATCGTGATTAACTTTGGCGAAGCAGTAACTGGATTCGATGCAACTGATCTGGTGATTGGCAATGCGAGCGTGACCAATCTGACCGAGACGACACCAGGGCGTTACACGGCTACTGTGAATGCTAATGCTGATGGTATCGTTCTAGTCGGATTCTCGGCTGAGATTGCTCGGGACGCTGCTGGGAATGGAAACACTGCTCCGACTCCTTTATTGGTTTCAGTGAACACAGGGGCGGCAACCTACAAGCCCTTGTTGTCAACCACCGAATCATCCGTAACCTCCAATCGCAACTTTTCCGCTTCGATCGACTTTGGACGTATCGTCACTGGTTTCGTTGCAGGGGATTTGGAACTGACCAATGCCACCGCCACCATCAGCGACCTGGGGAGTGGCCGATACCAAGTGAGCTTTTCCGCAATCGCTGACGGGAATGTTACAGTCCGATTGCCTGCTGATCGCGTGCGAGACGCCAACAACCGCCCCAATGATGCTTCGGACACCTTGACCATTCGGTTTGTGGATACCTCCAACAGCGATTTCGGTGACGCCCCGACCAGTGTCCAGTCAGGCTTTGCAAGCAGCTATCCAACTCGATTGGTGGACAACGGAGCATTCCATAAACGAAGTGCTTTGTTCTTGGGTACAAGTAGCGATGCCGAAACCGATGGCCTGCCCAATGCAACAGCGACCGGCGACGACACCAATGTTGGGGATGACGAGAATGGAATCCTGTTTCCATTCAGTAACATTATCGGAGTCAGCGCTGCGACCACTTCCAGCTTCATCGCCATCGCGTCGAGTGTTGGCTTTCTGGATGCATGGATCGATTTCAATCGGGACGGGGATTGGGCGGATTCGGGTGAGCAGATCGCAACCAAGCTTGCCTTGGTCAGCGGTTCCAATTCCGTTGCATTTACCATTCCGCAAACAGCATCGGCAGGAACCACCTTTGCGAGATTCCGCTTCAGTACGGCTGGCGGACTGGGTGTAACCGGCCCAGCAGCGGATGGCGAGGTGGAGGACCATGCAGTGACGCTGGTCAACGGTGCATCTAAAACGGTATCGTTGAAGGCTGCTGATTTGGGGCCTCATGAGATCACGATCAACAATGGGCTCCTGGTGGTCAGGTCGGGCAACAGCACTTTATGGAGTGCTCCCGCAACGGAGATTGCCACGTTCTCAACGCTGAGTGCGACGGATGCGAAGCTCTTTGAAGTTTCCGTCCCAGGAACCAATTTGCCAGGTACGGTTCGTTATCTGGGCAGCGGGCAGCCGATCGAGCTTATAAGCAATCAGCCAGCGATCGATCTCGCAAGCTTGTCTGCGGACAAATTGTTTGGGCTCGGCGTGATTGATTTGCGAACCACTGGCTTGCATCAGTTAACGCTTCGGCGTTTGGACGTCAGTGCCATCAATTCCGCCAAGAGCTTGAGAATCCTGATGGATACCGATGATACGTTGGTTGCGTTGTCGGACTGGAAGAGCGGCACAGGACGCATGGAGAACAATGACTGGGTACAACCGTATACCAGTGGCGATGCAACGATTGAGATTGTGAGTGCGACCGCATGGCAGAATGAAGTGAATTCGTTCGACGTGAATGGCGACCAAGGAACGTCTCCGTTGGATGTGTTGGATTTGATCAACGTGATCAATCTGAATGTATTTGCGAATGGCAACTTGCCTTCACGAAGCAGTAGTACTTTAAGAAGCTTTTTCGACACGAACGGGGACGGGCGAGTTGATCCGTTGGATGTGTTGAAGGTGATCAACGAGTTGAATCGAAGTGGATCCAGTGAAGGGGAAGGGGAAGGTTCGGTCAAGGTAATTCAAGCAGAAAGCCCGATGTCGCGAGCGATGATAGATCGTGCGATGGCAGCGGATTTGGATTCGATGCTTGGAGATATCGAGAATGAGCGGGTTGGGAGGCGACAAGCTCGCAGAGGGCAACTTTCCAGGTAGCCTCCAAGCGTTTGGATCAATCCAATGCACTTTAGCTACTGGCGGGCCTTTTCCACTCAAGCGATATCGAATTCGGGCGCTAGGTAAATGGCACTCACTTTGTAGTTTGCGCAAGCAAATTACTGAGCCGCGGGCGCTAGCCGCGTTACGGTTTCCCTGCCAAATACGGTTATCGCGGCTAGCGCCCGCGGCTCATTTCGAACAAAGTGAGTGCCATTGGGCGCTAGATACGGGCGATGGTGGGGGGCCGTTGTTGCCTTAAATGATCGGGCAAACGTCGAACCAGGATCGGCCTTGGGATTCCATCCATTCTGTTGCTTGTTCTGGGCCCCAGATGCCTGGTTCATAAGTATAAAGCGAGGGTGCTGCGGGACTCTTCCAAGCCGCGATGATCGGGTCGATGATGCGCCAAGCCTGTTCGACTTCATCGCTTCGTGCAAACAAGCTCGGATCACCTAAGATCGCATCCAACAGAAGGCGTTGGTAAGCGTCAGGGAGTTCTTTGCCGCTGGAATCGAAACGGAAATCAAGATTGCTCAATCGCATTTTCATATCGGAGTCAGGAACTTTCGATTGAAAGTCCAATTGAATTCCTTCGGCTGGTTGGATCTGGATCACAAGCCGGTTGGCTTCGGGGCGAAAGGATTTTTGGTCTCCAAAAAGCATGTGCGGAGGTTCGCGAAACTGAATCACGATTTGAGTCGTGCGGCAGCTCATGGCCTTGCCACTGCGCAGATAAAACGGAACACCTTTCCATCGCCAATTGTCGATAAACAATTTGAAGGCGGCAAATGTTTCGGTGATGCTTTCGTCTGGGATCCCTTGTTCATCCGAATAGCCGGCATACTGGCCTCGCACGCCGTATTCTGCGAAATCGCTACCTTTGTAGGGACGGACCGCTTGAAGCACTTTTACTTTTTCGTCGCGCACCATTTCGCCCGTGAATCGGACAGGTGCTTCCATGGCCGTCATCATCATCAATTGAAAGATGTGGTTCTGAAACATATCGCGTAGGATGCCAGCCTTGTCGTAGTAATCACCTCGACGGCCAACCTTCACTTCTTCGGCAACGGTAATCTGCACGTGGTCGATATAGTTTCGATTCCAAATGGGTTCGAAAATGGTGTTGCCAAATCGCAGCACCAACATGTTTTGAACCGTTTCCTTACCCAAGTAGTGGTCGATGCGGTAAATCTGGTCTTCGCGAAAGGTTTGATGGATCGACTTGTTCAGCTCGTTCGCGCTGGCCAAGTCAGTTCCAAACGGTTTTTCGATCACCACTCGTCGATGTCCATTTTTCTCTGCATTCAACCCAGCCTTTCCAAGCTGTGCGATGGCAGCAGCATAAAGTTGCGGCATCGTTGACAGATAATAGACGCGATCTGTCGTCATCGACTGTTCAAGTTCGTTCAGAAAACTAGCGAGCTTGTGAAAGTCCTCTTCGTTTCCAATATCACCCGGATGATAGAAGATGTTTTTTGAAAAAGCTTGCCAAGAATCGTTGTCGAATTCGCCTTTGACGTATTTGGCGGTGGATTCGGTGAGTTGCGCTCGCCATTGTTCGGTCGTGAATGGGCTACGTGCAACACCAACGATTCGAGTTGGGTTGGGGAGCCTTCCGCGTTGGAATTGTCGATACAAGGCCGGGATGAGCTTCCGGCTAGTCAAGTCGCCGGACGCTCCGAAAATCACCATCGTGTTCGACATAAGTCATTGGTTTTCAGTTGTTGGTTCGGAAGCCGAGTTGTTTTTGAAGGTTGCTGTACCAATTCTCAATCGATTGTTGATTTTCCTTGGTGGTGATTGCAGCAACGCCTTCCAAAGGAGTCGATGCAAACTTGTCGAACAAGGAGCTTGCGTCGGGGGTTAGTTCTGTCACCTTGATGACGTAGTAGACTGTTTTGTTCACATCAGATGCGAACGTCGACTCGCCCGGTTGGCAAGCGAACACCGCTTCCATGAATGTGTTGTCCACAGGTTGCAGTCGTTCGACACTGCTAGGGATAATCCGATTTTGCATACGGGCAAACATAGGGTTGAACCAAGTGAAAGCGCCTGGTTCTTCGACCAATGCTTTTTCTTCGGCGGTAACCAGGGAGTCTACAAGTGAGCTGCTACCTACCTTGGTGGCCAGTTCACGGGCGCGAGTTTCAGCCAGCTTGAAGGCTTGCTGTTTCGTCCAAACTTCTACAACTTGGTCACGCACACTTTCCAAGGTAGGCGGGACCGGTTGCGTTTCTTCTGTCTTCCAGAAAACGTACCGCTGACTGGCCATTCCGATGGCGACGTTCGGTGCAAAAAGTTCGGCGATGCCTTGTGAGCCATCGATCAGCTGTCCAAGTCGAGCAATGTTTTGTCCGCCGGCCACAAAAATGAAAGCACTTCCCAATGGGGATGTTGCCGCCGAATCAGCGTCCAGCATACCTGTCGAGCCGACTTCGAAGCCCAACGGAGCTCCGATTTCACGCAGATCAGGCCGCTTCGGCTCGGTGGCACCACGTTCTTTT
>JBIKLJ010000048.1:0-28247 GCA_044359895.1 Pirellula sp. | reverse complement strand
GGGAATGGCCAAGGCATACGGGTGATTTCTCTTTCATGCGAGCCTACACGGCTCCTGACGGAAGTGCCGCAGAATACTCACCAGATAACATTCCCTTTCATCCCAAGCGGCCGATTCAGGTGTCGAGCGTCGGTGCGAATGAAGAAGATTTTGTTTTCATTTTGGGTTATCCCGGAAGAACCGTTCGTCAGAAGACGGCCAGCTTTTTTCGCTTTGAAGAAAGTGTTAGATTGCCAGCCATCGTAGAGCTTTATGCGTGGCAAATCAGTGAGATGGAGAAAGCCGGGGCCAGCAACCGAGAGGTTGCAATCAAGCACGCCTCTCGCAGCAAATCCCTTGCAAACGTGGAGAAGCGATCCCGCGGACAATTGCTCGGGCTGAAACGCACCGGAATGGTCTCAATACGGGAAGCCAGCGAAGCGATGCTGCAAGCATTCATCGCCGCGGATGATAAACGTCAAGCCATGTTCGGAACCTTATTGAAGGACATCGAGTCCGTGTACTTGGAAATGACGGAAAAAGCACCCGTCGAGATTCATCTCAAGGAACTGAAGAATGCTTGCCGAGCTCTATCGTTCGCTTTCACCTTGTTGGATGCCGCTACTGAACGCGAAAAAGAGGACTTAGAGCGTGAAACCCCCTACATGAAACGAAACTACGAACTGACGGTTCAGCAGTTGAAGTTAGATGTCTCCGATTGGGATAAGCAAACCGATACGAAGATGTTGCAAGGCATGTTGGAACGTCTCCAGAAAATTCCTGCTGCGAAAGATATTTCTGGGCTTGGTTTTCTTTTCAAAGACAACCTGTCCGCGGAACGCGTTGCAGTCCGGTTTCTTGATTCAACTCAATTGGGACAGCTGGAATTCATTAACGAATGCTTGACGAAGACGCCAGAACAATTGATGAAGATGGAAGACTCTTTGCTAAAATTGATGGTCCTACTTTACCCAGCGTACAAGCAGTTACGCGATACCGATAAGGAACGGGAAGGACGACTGGGACAACTCTATGGATCGCTGGTCGAGATGAAACAAGCGTTTCAACCAAGCGATTTTATCCCGGATGCGAATGCCACACTGAGAATCACCTACGGTCGTGTCCGAGGTTATTCGCCGGCCGATGCCGTTTACCGCCTGCCGATCTCTACCCTGGCGGGAGTGATGGAAAAGACAACGGGTAATGAACCTTATGTTTCGCCGCAAGCCTTGATCGAAAAGTACCAAGCGAAAGACTTCGGGCCTTTTGTTCATCCGAGGCTCGGGCAAGTGCCTGTAGCCATCTTGTACAACACGGATACAACTGGCGGCAATTCGGGTAGTCCCGTGTTCAATTCGAAAGGAGAATTAGTTGCTGTCAATTTCGATCGCACTTTCGAAGCCACCATCAATGACTTTGCTTGGAACGCAGACTACAGCCGATCCATCGGGGTCGACGTTCGTTACGTATTGTGGGTTACCGGTTGGGTCTATGATGCGAAACACCTGCTCAACGAGATGGGAGTCAAATTCTAACGCTGGGTTTCGCCCACTGGGCTTCAATCCGTGGGCTTCAGATTAAGATTTACTCTTTCTCTTACTCAGTGAAACGGTACTCAGTGCAACGGTACTCGTAATCGATTGATCCAGTGAATGTGTTCAGTATCGGCGGGATCGATCGAGTATGAGCACGAGCACCGCTTTGCTGAGCACTAGCACGAGAATATCAAGCGGTATCGCTTCGAAGCAAAACGCTCATTCCGAAGACCTCTTCAAACAAGTCGCCCGAGTGTCTCACCGTCAGTTGTTCGAGCGAAACGTCTTCGATGCCATGGGTCGAAATGATCAATCGATCACCTTCTCGCTTGCTGACGATGTTACTAATTCGTTGCGAACGAGATTCATCGAGCGCGATAGCTAGCCTCAGAATAGCAGCCAGTTTTGCAACAGCGACGCGATCATTTCGATCGAGGGTCGCGTAACCTTCGTGGTCTGGTTGAGGCGATGACCGACGATGATATCGCACGACCAGCGACACCAGAAGCACGTCGCGAACCGATAGACCAAACAGTTCGCTATTACGAATAATGTACATGGCATGCTTGTGGTGACTTCGAGCGTTGATGAAGCTGCCAATCTCATGAAGCAGAGCAGCTAGATACAAAATCAGCTCCATACGATTGTCGAGCTGGTGTTCCGTTGCCAAGTCGGAAAACAATTTTCGGGAAAGCGTAGCGACGTGTCGAGCATGCGTTTCGTCGAAAGCCATCTTTCGTCCAAGGTTGATGGCCGAACGAATGATTTGATTTCGAAACTCGGCAGTCCAGGAATCACGCAAAGCGAGATCGCTGAGCAAACCGTCGCGCAGATTGGTGTCTGCAATATGGATTTGATCGCATTGGAATTCCTTGGCGATAAGGACATAGCTCATCAGACCGGGCCATACGGTCTCAGCTTCTGCGTAGCTGATTCCGAAACGAGCTACCAATTCGTCCTCTTTGAGAACTCCAATGAATCTTGCGAACTCAGCCAGGCTTTCGACGGGAACAACGCACATTTGCTTGTTGAAATGAGCGTCAGGCAAGTTGGCTGCCGCCAACCGAACGTCCCCTCCAATAGCGACCATTTGGACCGATACGTCGGAATCCACGTGTTCATAAATTTGGTGCACCAGTCGATGGATTTGCGTTTCGATAATTGCCCGCTGCTTGGCATTGGACGTATGGAGCTTGTCCACCTGTTCTGTGAGTCGCAGTGAGCCCAAGCGATAGGTATTGGAGAACAGTACGTTTCCACCGCGAACCACGAGAACTTCCGTGCTGCCGCTTCCCACTTCCACCACAACAGTTTTTACCGATGCAAGCGTTGGATTGGATTGAAGAAGAGGCTGGATGCCCATGTAGGTGATCCGGTTTACTTCCGCCTCATCCAGCGATTCCACTTCCAGGCCGGTCGCGATGTACATCCGATCGATAAACGCGAGCCGATTGCTGGCTTCTCGAACGGCACTAGTTGCGACGACTCGAACGTGATCCGTCCCTGAAATTCCGAACTCTTGCATGAGACGTCGGTAGCTTTTCAGGACAACCGCACATTCTTCGATGCTCTGGCGGCGAATTCGCTGGCTCGTAAAAGTATCCTTTCCCAGCGACACGGCTTGGGAAACTTCTTCTAGAATGCGAAAAGAGCCACGGATATCGATTTCGGCGATAGCCATCCGAACGCTGGTTGCTCCGATGTCCACGACCGCAACGGTTCTGGCACTGGGAGCCGTCGGGGGCGTTGACGTACGGATGATGGGGCCTGTAGACATGGGAGTATTGGTAGGAAGACTTTCGGTACGGTCGACATTCATTTCGAAACTTCATTTCGAAAGTAAGGCGCATTGGCCCGGTTCGATGATAGCTTGGGTGCGTTCGAATTTGTAGACCGCATTCTGTCGACCCATGAATACCTTGGGAAATATCGATCTATAATCTTTTTCGGAAAATAGTTAAAGTTCAGATCGATCGGCGGAATGGCTTGTAAAAACCGCCCCAGCCCCAAGTCAACGGACTTTTACGGAGACGCCAGCATGGATGCAGCGACAAAAACCAAAACACTTTTGACAGCCCTTTTTGCCGGGTTGGTTCTCGCCCCCAACTTGCGAGCGGAAGACGAACCTTCCCCACCAACCGGGATTGCCGCGATTGTAGGTGAATGGCTCTCGAAAACACCGCAATTCTCGCTGGTCCGAGCGGTGAATTTTGATGTGCGACTCGATGCTAAAACCAACAAATTGGGGGCCAATGCACCTTTTGTGGTCCAGACGCCAGATAGATTAGCAACCGCCCCTCAAGTGGTAATGGTTCAGTCCGATCAAGGGGTTGGAACGTTCACTTTGAACTGTACCCAAGGAACAGCTTGTTGTCCCGATGGAACGGTCTGTTGCGATGAAGCGAGCACTGAATCACAAGCCTCCACGCCGTTGGCACGCACGCTGCGAATTGCGGTGCCCATGAAGTTTTCGGAGCAATTGAATCGCAATCCAATTGGCAATTTGGTTACCGAAGTGATCGCATGCGGTCATCGGATTTGTGTTGGCTCCAAATGCTACGAAGTCAAAGATGGCCCCGTTTCAGGAACGCATTGCGATACCGAAACAGCTGGAGAAAACCCACAGTCCGAATCGCGTGAGGAATCCTTTGCTGACGAGGAGCCGATTCAGGTTGTGCCCATGGCGCCGCCGCCTCCACCCCCAGTCCAAGTTGTCATGAATTCATCAGAATCCTCGGATTCGGCGATGGTCCAAGCCATCGTTTCGGAATCTCAACTTCAGAACAGCAAGGTTTCTATCCCTCTTTCGACTTTGATGGATCTGATGATTGCGAAGACCGAGTTGAGCACTCGGCTTGAAATGACCGAACAAATGATGCTCGAGCGTGAGGCGGTTGTGGAGAAGATCCAGCAGATCTCGGAGCGAAACGCGCAGCTTGCCAATCAGTTGGCAGTTGCTGAAGCCAGACAGCAAATGAGTGATGTCTTGACGGCAAGTATTGTCGAACGAGCGGAAATCGCCATGAAGGTTGTGTCTCATGAATCAACATCTGGTTCCAAGCTGGAATCAGGACGCTCCGTTCAAGCCATCCACGAAGATCTCTCGAACATTCGCCGACAGATTGCATTGCTTCGCCGCAATCAGCCCGTTGCCTTCGCGCCAAGTGATTTGGGGATTCGCCCACCAAGTCCTTATGTACCAACTGCACAACTGCGGGACGGAGTACCCTATCCTTACGTGCCAGTTCCTGGTTCGACGCCATCTTCGGTTTCTGAAACTGAGCCTAAGCCCGAAGACACTTGCGAGGGCGTCTCCCACTGTGAAACAGGGATCGAAAAGTAGATTTTCGAATTCGCCTTTGCTTGATTCCGTCGAGCCACATTTGGCATCCCATCTCACGAAAGTCAGTTTGCATTGGCTTTCGAAAGTCACGATCGTACACCTAACGTAGGAAGTCGATATTCCATGTTTCGCATCTGTTCTCTTCTAGCGATGTTCGCGGTTGTCGCCTCGATTGGCTGTCAGGCATGGACATCGAAGGAAAAGGAAAAGAACAACCAGTTCGTGAAGGAGACAAAAAGGTTCAAGGATCTGCTTGTTGATCCGGAACGTCCACGGCTGGTTGGTGAAGTTGCTACGGCGCTCGGCATGTATGCCAAGCATTACGATGCATATGCCCTTGCCGTGGATTTGCCAGGCACCGGTGGGATCGTTAAGCCAGGGGTTCAGCGCGACCTGATGCTTGCTGATATGAGAATTCGCAGTGTCGACAATCCAGAAACCGTGCTCGATGCACCTTGGACAGCGCTTGTCAAGCTGAAGGTGTATGCCAATCCGAGCGATGCAAAGGGCGAAATTCTTGACGTCGATGTAGAAACGTCGACCGAATGTTTGGCTACGGACTTAACGGGAGGCTACGTTCTTGAATCGCGTCTTCGCGAGATGGCCTATGTCGATGGTAACATGCGCACCAGTGATGACAAGGCGATCGCCCAAGGTGAAATCGTAATGCTTCCATCTAGCTACACGAGACAACCTTCGCCGACTCCATTAAAAGGAGTGTTGATTGGTGGGGCCAAGCTCATGCAGGAACAAGGGTTAGGCCTGCAGATTACGCCCGAGTATCGGCACGTCGTGATCACCAAAGCGATCGAGAAGTCGATCAATTCACGATTCTTCTTCCGCGAGGCAAACAAACAGAAACTGGTGGCCGAAGGCAAAAACGATTCGCATGTCGTTTTGGAATCCTTACCAAAGTACAAACTCGACCCAGCTCACTTCGTATCTGTCATTCTTGCGACTGGGTTTGCCGAATCGGATGATGAGCAAATGGAGAGGGTTGCTGGCTGTCGTAAGCTGTTGATGAAACGAGAGACGGCACAACGTGGAGCAGTGGAACTAGAGGCGATTGGAAACGACGCAGCCAAAGAAGTTCTTGTTTCGGGATTGGTGTCGTCCGATCCAGAGATTCGATTCTTTTCTGCCTATTCTCTTTCGTATCTCGATCGAAGCGAAGCCATTCCGGTTCTGATGGAGCTCGCAAGATATGAACCTGCGTTTCGTCCGCTTTGTCTTGTTGGCTTGACCGTCAATGAAGACTCCTTAGCGCGTGAAGCGCTCGAAGAACTGTTGCAAGAAGCCGAGCCGGAGCTCAGGTTTGGCGCGTTTTGGTCCATTCGCGATCGCAACCCAAATGATTTTGTCTTGAGTGGAGAAGCAATCGGGCAGTCGATTCATTTCGTTCAAGTACCAAGTTCTGTTCCATTGCTGACAATTTCTTTTCAGAAGAAGAAAGAAATCGTTTTGTTCGGCAACAGTGTTGAAATCACTCTTCGCGATCAATTGACCCCAACACCTTCTTTGAAAATTAGCTCGGCCCCTGGTGATCAAATCAAATTGACGAAGCGGCACAACGATGGAGCCGTTATGAATGCGATTGTAGCCAGCGATGTGGTATCGCTTTTGCGAGCCATGGGAACGATTGAGGCCAGCTACAACGACATCGTTCATACCTTGGATACACTTTCATCCCGACAGGCTCTTTCGATGCCGCTGGCACTGAACCCTCGCCCGTTTGCGGGGCGCGAATACCAGCGTAGAGACATATCAACAGCTCAATCGTCCACAGACGCCAAATTGGATGTCGTTCAAGTAGACGGCTCCAGCGTCGACCGATCGCAATCGAAGGGGTTTAAGTTGACCTCGCCTGTCTCCTGGTTCAAGCCGTCCAAGCAGTCTAACAAAAAGGCTCCTGATGCAGAGTTACCGTCAGAAAAAAGCTTGGTTAGCTTGGACGAAGAAGTCTCCACAGTGAACCCTTAATCGCTTGGTTAGCAATCAACGCGATTGCCCAAAAATCTTGTTCCAAGAACGCAGTACTTTTTAACAGCCCATAAGATTTCGGTAACCTCCCATGCTCAAAGCCCTCGAATTAGTAGGCTTCAAGAGTTTTGCAGATCGAACTCGATTCGATTTTCCGGATGGCATCACGGTTGTGGTTGGTCCTAACGGGTCTGGCAAATCGAACGTTGTCGATGCCGTGAAGTGGGTGCTTGGGGCCCAAAGCGCCAAGGCCCTTCGGGGCGCGGACATGGCCGACGTCATCTTCAAGGGCTCAGCCGAAGGTGGTCGCAAACCTGCCAACAGCGCTGAAGTCACCTTGATTCTTGACAACAAGACACGTGTTTTTAGCCACGATGCGGACGAAGTGCACGTTAGTCGGCGTGTGTTTCGCAGCGGCGAAGGTGAGTATGCGATCAACAGCCAGCCTTGCCGTCTTAAGGACGTTAAGGATCTTTTTCGTGGAACTGGCGTTGGTGTTGATGCATATAGTTTGATTGAACAAGGGAAAGTAGATCGCTTGTTGCAGGCTTCCGCCAAGGATCGGCGGGGAATATTTGAGGAAGCGGCAGGCATTTCGCGATTCAAAGCCAAGAAGGTCGAGGCAGAACGTCGGCTTGTCCGAGTTGACCAAAACATGCTACGGCTCAACGATATCGTTGATGAGATTGGAAAACGCCTTACTTCGCTCAAGGGGCAAGCCGCTCGCGCCAACCGCTATCGAGAAATGACGGTAGCGTTGCAAACCAAGAGACAACAACTTGGATGGCTGGATCGAATTGCACTCGCTAGGCAACAACGAGACGCAAATCATTCGCTGGCTGTAGCGCAGAGCGCCGAGCTCGATCTTCAAAATCGATACCAAGTATTGCAAGAGTGCACGGCAGCGGAACAACGGAATTGGCAAAAACTGCAATTGACGCAGGACAATATCCAGAATCAGTATTTAGAGGCACAGCGCGAACGCATCTCGGCAACCAGCGGCCATAGTTCTGCGGTAGAACGTCATGCTGAATTGACGGCAGAACAAGAAGTCCTTCGAGATCGCATCACGATGCTTCAGCATCGTGCAACCATGTCCACCGAAGAAATCCAACAAAAGCAACAAGAACTTGCGGCAATCGATCGAGAGCACCAATCGGCGCTCGTTCATCTCGACGAAAGCGAAAAACGTTGGAGCCAGCTTCAAGAGAGTCTTAACGGCCTGAAGCAACAGCTTGAGGGGACAAAAAACCAGCAAGCACAGGTACGTGAGGATACCGCGACAGCCCGATCCGAGATCACCGCATACCGCATGCACATCGAGCAGTTTGAGCAATCGATTGTGCAACACCAGGCATTGCTCGCCGAAGCATCGAAAGAACTCGAACAGCTCAACACGGACGTCAAGTCCGCGGAAGAAAAGCTGAGCGAGGCTATGAAGTCGAGCGAACTGGTCAACGCGGAGAAAAAAGAAGCAGAAGATCGGCTTCAGGTGAATCGACTCGCAGTGATTAGCGCTCAAGAGAAACTGATCGCGTTGCAAGGGAAGTCGCATGGAGTGCGAGAACGTTTGAAGGTGCTGTCGCAGCTTGAGGAGCAATACACGGGTGCAGGTCGCGGCGGACAGCAACTATTAAGATTGGCACGCGAAAATCGACATTCACAAAGCGACCCAAGCCAAGCCTCCAATACGATCGTCTCCAATGTCTGGGACACGGTCCAAGGAGTGGTTGCTGATTTGCTGACCACGGAAATGCATCTTGCGCCTTTGATCGATGTTGCGTTGGGGGCCCATTCAGATGCGATCGTTTTGAGCAATGGACAAATCATCGACTGGATCAATGACGGCAACTACGCCATCGACGGCCGGGTCACGCTGATTCGAATGGACCGCCTCTCCAGCCGTCGTTCGGGCGAGAAAATCCAACTAGATGGGCTTCGAGGAGTGCTGGGAAGAGCTGACCGAATGACCCAGTTCCCCGATCCCTACGAACCGCTGATTCGTTTTCTGCTTGGAACAACTTGGTTTGTGGACACGCTGACGACCGCTCTGGAGCTGAGTCATTTTCGAGGCGCGGGACTTCGTTTCGTAACAGCCGAATGCCAATTGGTTGAAAGCGATGGCAGCATCACTCTTGGCTCGTTGCAAACCGGACTCGGCCTAGTGTCGCGACGCAGTGAAATGCAAGTAGCGCGCGAAGAGATCCAGCAACTTCAGGACTCGATTTCGGCAGGTGCGGCCCTTGTTGCGAACGCCCAGGCCGCGATTGTCGATTCGGAACATAAGCTTCGCGATAAAGACCTCTCTGCCCACCAAGTTGCCAAAGAATTGACCACCTGCGAGCTTCGCTTGGAATCTGCATTGCAACGAAGGGCCAAGCTAGCTGGCTCTTTGAGTTTGCACGAACAGAACTGCGCAACCTCGGAACTGCGACTGGCAGAAGCACACGATCGCATTCTGAATGCAGAACAATCGCTTAACGAACTTTCGGCGCAAGCCGTGCAGATCGAACAAAACTACGAAGCAGTGTTCCGCGAACACGCACAAAACGAAAGTGCCATGCAAAGCGAACAATCGATCGTGACAGATCGACGGATTCAACTTGCAAGGATCGAACAGCGGCTTGTTGGCTTACGCATCACCTTGGAGCAACTGCAGCAGGATACCAACGAACGCATCAAGAGCGTGGCGCAATCCGAAGAAAGCCTAGTTTTGATCTCCGCACGAATTGCATCCACCTTGTCCGCGATTGCGGATTTCGAAACGAAAGCCAAGGAAGCGGGAGATACGATTCGGAAGATTGAAGCCGAACGAGAGGCGATCTCTGTTCAGATCCAATCGCAGAACGAAGTGTTTCAGTCTGCCCAAAGAGAATGCGAATCGGCACGCCGGAATCTCGAGAAAGCGAAAGACCGAATCGAAGCAATCCAGTCACAACTCCAGCAATGGACGGTCCAATGGACTACCTTGCATGAACACTACGTTCAAGAGTACCAAGTAGAACTGAACGAAATTGGAGATATGGTTGCACCGTTCCTTTCCGACGCCAACGATCTGTCGATCGACGATTCGAAGCTTGAATTGCTGACCACTTTGCCCGAATTGCGTTGGTTCGTGGAATTGATGGAGCGTTCACCTTCAAGGTCAAAGCCTTCGGAAGTGGATAGAGCAGCAATCGATTCGGAGATCGCACACCTGAGGCACGAGATTGCCGCGTCGGGCGGTGTGAACATGGAAGCGCTCCAGGAATTAGATGAACTGCAATCTCGATTTGACAAGCTCTCGACCCATTATCAGGATCTCAGTGAAGCCAAGTCATCGTTGGTGAAGACGATGAACAAAATCGATCAGGATTCACAAGAGCTATTTTTGACCACCCTGAGCACGATACGGACAAACTTCCAGGATTTGTATCGTCGTTCTTTCGGAGGTGGATTTGCGGACATCGTTCTGGAAGATGAGCGCGACCCCGAAAGCGGAATCGAAATCATTGCAACTCCACCTGGCAAAACAACCCTAAGCAATTCACTTTTGAGCGGCGGAGAAAAAGCGCTTACCGCAGTTGCTTTGATTATGGCGTTCTTTCAATATCGCCCTAGTCCATTCTGCATCTTGGACGAAGTGGATGCGCCGTTCGACGAAGCCAATATTGGTCGATTCGTCACCGTCTTGCGAGAGTTCTTGGACACGACCAAGTTTATTGTGGTAACACACAGTAAAAAAACCATGACAGCCGCGAACATGATCTATGGTATCACGATGCAAGAAAGTGGCGTGTCGAGACAAGTGTCCGTCCGATTCGAAGAAGTCGGCGACAAAGGCGAAATCATCAACGAGCGTCGCGCTGCTTGATGTTCCTGTCGATACGATCGGCTTTCTCGTTGTATTGAGCCCTTCCAAGCGGAGTTTGTCGATCTCGGTATCTCTTTTGATGGCTATCGCCAACTAGATTGGTCGAAATAGTCTACGAGGCGATAGATCCATCGATCGTGTCGCATGGATTTGAGAGAGTCTACGAAAGATCAATTCGCTGAGGAGCAGGATATGCGACAACGAAGGATAGTATCAACGGCAGTAACCCTTTTGCTGGGGGCTGGCATCGCGTTTACCAACGAAAATGCAGCTTATGCGCAATGCCCAAGCGGGAATTGTGGAGGGGCGATGGCAGGTTCGTACGTTCCTATGGGAATGGAATCGGGCACGATGGATAGCTACGCCAACTTGCTCGGCAAAGGAACTCAACCTTTGTTCGACAACTATTTTACACGCGGAAACGCCAATTCCGCGAACGCCGCATTGTACATGTCCCCCGTGGGTGTGCCGGGCTGGGTCGGACACACCTACAACACCTATCAGCCACTTTATCCCCATCAATTCCTATACCAGCATCACGATCGATACCATTCGTATTATGATCAAGGGCAAGGTCTGAATCGCACCCACGCCAAGTACTACGCACCCCCAGTGCGTACCGCTGGAAAGAAAATTTATAAGATGATCGAGATTCCTCGATAGTCAGACATTGAACACTGTTGGCTGAGTCGGAGACCAGTCGGATCCATTTACTAATTGCAGACGCACGATGGAACAAGCGGCTCAATTCATAGGCTCACTGGTTTCCCGGGAGGACTCATGTCCCTAATTCGAACTTCATTCATGGCAGCGATCGCGATCGCAGCAGTATTTGCATTGTCCGAAAGCTGTGCCGCCCAGCACGGCTTTGGTGGACGATATTATGGATCTTACGGTGGAGTGGGTTCCCACATCTATCATGGACCAGGCAACACCGAAGGGATTGGCAATCGCCTTGGTTGGGCCAAGCCAGGTTCCGTCGGCGATTATTGGGCTCAAAACCAATCGATGCAGCGGCCATGGCACGGTGAGTACTATTATTTGAAGACGGGTCAGCCAACCGCTTTGATTGTCCCGCCCACGGTGGTGATGCAGTCGAACTATTCTTGGGGCGTGTCCCAAAATACGATGACGCCGGTCTATCATCAATTCGGCGGCAACGCGCCCACCAGCGGCGGAATGGGTGTGTTCAAAGCGACCCCGTATTGGCCAAGCCACACCAATCAGTTCGGAGTCTATCCTGTTCGAGGACCTTGGTAACGACCTAGGGCGAGCGCGAACGGTTGTAACTTAGGCCGCGATGCACACCGCCAAGAACACATTTGGGTAAACCATCTGGAATGATGCTATTCAAAAGCGTGCTGGGGAATGCCAGCACGCTTTTTTCGTTGAATGCTTTCATAACGACTCGGTCTTGTCGGTACAAACTCTCTTTTCGGCAAAGTTGACTCAAGCCTCGCGTTTTAACAACCGAAGGAAAGAGTATGGCTACCGATCCGTACCTACACAACGACAGCTTAAAAAGCCGCATCATGGCCGGCCTGGGCCGAGTCACGAATGCATGGGGAGGGGTCGCAGTTCAAGGGATTTTAACTCTTGGCGATATCTCGCTGTTCACCTTTCAAATGCTCCGTTGGATGGTGACAGCACGTCCGAAACGCGAGACCCTCCTGCCGAATTTTTACTCGGTGGGTGTGCTGAGCCTTCCCGTGGTGGCATTGACGGGCACGTTCATTGGGATGGTGCTTGCAATCCAATCTTTTCACCAGTTCAAAAGCATTGGGATGGAGACTCGGTTGGGAGCTGTGATCAACATGTCCTTGGTTCGCGAATTAGGTCCTGTACTGGCGGCGACCATGTTGGCGGGTCGAGTGGGCAGTGCGATGGCGGCAGTGATCGGAACCATGCGTGTCACCGAACAAATCGATGCGTTGATAAGTATGGGGGCAAATCCAATTCACTATTTGGTCGTTCCCCGTTTTCTTGCCTGTGTCCTGCTTATTCCAGCGTTGACTGTCATGGCGGACTTCATGGGAATTGTCGGCGGGTACTTTTACAGCGTGATCGTATTGGGCATAGACCATGCGCAGTATTTACGTAATAGCCGCGATTTTGTTGGCACCTTCGATCTGTTCTCGGGTGTCTTCAAGAGTTTCTTTTTTGGGGCTGTCATTGCGATCGTCAGCTGCTACCGTGGGTTTCATTGTCAGCCCGGGGCGGATGGGGTTGGAAGAGCAGCCACAGCAGCCTTCGTGCAAAGTTTCGTGATGATCCTTGCTTTAGATATTGTGCTGAACTTGTTTCTGGATGCGATCTATTTTGCGATCTGGCCATCGGGAGCGAAGCTATTCTGATGGACGAATCGATTGTAGATCAATTAGTCAGTTCAAGCTCGCAAGGACCACGTGCAATCGTGGAAACCGAGCGACTGACGATTCAATTCGGGCGTCAGACGATTCTGAAAGACGTTTCGATCTCCATCCCTCGTGGCCAGACGGTAGCCATTATTGGAGAGAGCGGGTGCGGAAAAACCATGCTGCTCAAATCGATCGTTGGTTTACTCAGACCCACAAGCGGGCGGGTGCGATTTGATGGCCAAGACATCAACTTGCTCAATGATCAGGACATGACCGCCATGCGAAAGCGGTTTGGCTTCGTTTTTCAGAATGCCGCACTGTTTGATAGTATGACCATACATCAAAATGTAGAGTTCCCGCTGAAGCAGCATGGCGTCCCCAAGGGAAAGCAGGCGAATCGGCTCATCATCGATCGCCTGGCGGAAGTTGGACTTCCAAGCCATGTCATGCCTAAGAAACCGGCTCAATTGTCGGGCGGGATGCGTAAACGAGTTGGTTTGGCACGAGCCTTGATTTTGGAGCCTGATCTTCTGTTGTACGACGAGCCGACAACGGGCCTAGATCCAATTATGAGCGACATCATCAACGAATTGATGTTACGAACTCGAAAGCGATATCCTGTAACAAGTGTTATTGTGACTCACGATATGCATTCCGCCCGGAAGGTTGCGGACCGAATCGTGATGCTGCATCCTTTTTCGCGATTGAAGCCAGGGGAGTCGCAAGTTCTATTTGATGACGTACCTGAGATGCTGGACAAGACGCGCGACAGGCGGGTCAAGCAGTTCGTACACGGTGAAGCTGGCGAACGGTTGATGGAAATGCTGGTGACCAAAAACGAGGGAGACTTAGAGACCCCCAATCTCTACGACTCGATTCGAAGAAACGAAACCGATGGAGAATAATCATGGAAGATAGCGGATATCGTTTTGGCGTTGGAGTGCTGGTGTTGGCATCGGCCATTATTGGCGTTCTGTTGGTTGCTTTTTTTGGTGCCGTCCCTTCGCTCTGGGTTGATCGTTATCGTGTCAACTTCAACTTCGAAAAAGCCCCGAAAGTCACTATTGATACTCCGGTTCGTAAAAATGGAGTTTTGATTGGGCGAGTATCAGGGATCGCTTTGCTACCTGCCGACGAAGGGGTCATTTTGACGATGGAATTGGACCGAAAGTACCCGCTGAACAAGTCGGAGGTACCTCGAATTTCCGCAGGTTCGTTCATCACGGGAGATGCCGTAGTCGAGTTCGTGAAGCCGAGTAGGGAATCGCTTATCAAAAGATTCGATGGTGGAGCACCCGGAAGTGTTAGGGACGGCGATTTAGATGCGATGGAGTTGGCCGAATCAAATGCCATTATGAGCGAGGGATACTATTCTGAAGGAGGAGAAAACGCACAGGACCCTCAAGAGTTTCTAAGTACTCTCGAACAGAACTTCGTTCCATTGATCTCATCCCTCGAGCGGGCCATGGTTCGATTAGATTCTGTAGGGGCTTCGGTGCAGGCAATTGTTGGTGACGGGTCAGCCCCCATCAAAGACCTTGTTTCATCCACCAAAAGCACGATTGACAACATCAACACCACGGTTGGATCGATCGACCGAGTTGTCAAACAAGTGGAGCGAGCGGACATTCCGAATGCGATTGCAAATGGTTTAACTTTATTGCCTGACCTCTTTAAGGAGGCGCAGACCACCCTGGCCCAGACTCAACGGACTCTAAAAGGGTTCGAAAAATTTAGCTTGAGCTTAGAGGGACTTGGAAAGGAATTCGAAGGAATCGGGGAGACCGTACGTGAAGCGGTCCAGAATGCAGGGGTAGCGATTGAGAACATTGCAGAAATCACAGAACCTGTCAGCCAGAACAGCGAGCAGTTAGTGAACAATGCGGTGCGAGCGCTCGAGAACTTGGATGCACTTTCCAAAGATCTCAAGAAATTTACCAGTAAACTCAACAGTAGCAAAGGTACTGTGAACCAATTGGTCGAGAACGATCAGCTGTACTTCTCCGTTCTTCAAGCGGTCAAGAGTATCGAAGCATCATCGGGCAACATCCAGGTCCTAACGCAGAAGCTTCAGCCCATCGTTGCGGACGCGCGTATTTTCACGGACAAATTGGCTCGCGATCCAGGACAACTTGGGGTACGCGGTGTTCTCAGCAACCGCCCTCAGGGGGTCGGGCTCAAGTAGCACGTTGGTACTAAAATAAGTCGTTGAGTACTGGTACTTGGGTTGCGATTGTGAAATACTCTTGTAGCCCAACTAGTTTTCTCTCCAATTATTTTTTTTGAACAGATGTGGTTCGATTTATGAGTACCAACGCACAAAGCCCTGGTGAATCGCAAGATGTCGCGACACCACCTGCAGGAACGATTCTGATGCCAGTTTGGTTTGGCTCGGTTGTTATTTCGATTTTAGCTGGGTGGGCCATTTATAACTTTGTACCTTTTCGATTTGAGCTTCCAGCGAGATTGACGGGGCTGAATCCGATGGGTGCAAAGGATTTACTCGACGAAGCCGCCCTGTTGACTACGAAGAACCGCTTTTGGAATACACTGAATACGTTTGCAATTTTGGGGGCATGCTTCGGAGCCTCCAGCATGATCGTCGGTATCAAGAGCCCTTGGAAGGTCGTGCTTTGTGTCTTGACTGGGACCGCCTGCGGAAGCGCCGCCGCGATTCTTGGGTCGCAGGCAAACCAGTTTTTGGAGGGGCTAGAATCCATTCCAGGGATCGAAGAAGGAACTCGCCCCTTACTGATCGAAGTCGTAAGTTATACGATCGCAAGCCTGCTTCTGGCTGTTCCTTTCGCCATGATCTTTCGTTTATTCGGAGGGACCGAACAACGACAAGCATTCATGGGAATTGTTTCTTCTGGCATATTGGTAGGTTGTCTGTTTCCGGTCGCGATGTCGATCGCTTTGCCTTCCATACGCTTAGTGGACTTCCCCACGTTTGGTTGGCAGGCAACATTGATTTGGCTTGGTTCGCTGGGTGGCCTGGTCGTGGTCATGTCGGTCTTAGGAAGCCGTAGACGAAAAGCCAAATAACGAAAAGCAAGGAAGTATCCAGAGCGACAGTTGCCTCGCTTGCTGGGACTGTTAACCTTTTTTACGAAGACTAAAGGCTACCGATCGTACGGGTAGCCTTATTGCAGCGTGAATGAGCCGAAACATGGCCCGCCAAGTGTTCCTTGCGATTTGACCAAGGTATTGTGATGGAAGCCCTCTTGCTTCTTGAATGTCTTCGACCCCATGTGGCCAATCCTTCACTCGCTCTATCAAATGCTCGCGCCAGGCTTTGTCATACGGGAAGAACGAAACCGTTTTTGTCCAATGACGTGGGATTCGATTCTTGCCTAAAGTGATCCCTGCTAGTGAACCAGCCAACACCGCGACAGCGCTGCAGGAACCACCCAGAAGCACCGCCCTCTCCACAGCATTCCGGTACGAAGTCGAATGGCGAAGCCAACTGTAAATTCCCAAAATGGAAACAGCCAATACATCTGCAGGAACTCCATTGCCCCAACCAAACTGCTTGGCGACGAAAGCGACCGAACGCCGACTTCGTAAATGGGAATCAAGGCCCCTTAATCGATCAAGCAAGTCGGGTTCGTCGGTTGCCTCGATGAGCATGCCAAGGGTTTTGATCGGATCTAACGCATCGTCTTCGTGCAATTGTGCAATCTGAGCCGCGTACGCGGTTAACGTGGCGGCATGCAGAACCCGAAAATCTCCGTGAGTCACTTCGACCGACTTTTCCAACCAATTGGAGAAGTTATTCATCCCCCCTTGCAGACCCACCGCGAGAATCAGCGAACGCACAAGCGGATCGTCACCAAACCCGAGCTCCAGAGAATTGTCGTAGGAAACGTTCCTGCACTTTCGAACAATACTCGAAAAAAAAGACTGAACGTGCCTGAATGGAAAGGAACGTTGATACCAACTGATACGCTTCCGAAGCGAATTCGCAAATCGATCCTTGTCGGTACGCGATTCGAGCATCGCTTGCGTGGTAATCAGCAAAGCGTGGGTACGATGAGAAGTCAAACCAACACCCGGTTGAAATCGATACTCCAGCGGATTTCGGCCATACAGCTTCAACCCAACCCGAGGTTGCAATCCGTTATGCGCTTGGGCCAAGGCCTCAGCCACCGCGCAGCCAAACAACAAACCCTCGACAGATCTCTCACGAAGCCTTGTTGCTACGGGAGAAAGCCAGGGGTAAGGCGAAGGTCTAGAAGGCTCGCGCCCAGAGATCTTTTTCGGATGATGCATCCGAATCCGCCGGGCGGGCTGTTCATGTGCTTCTGAGTCACTCATTAATTTGGGGTTGCAAAATCTGTGAAAACTCGAAGTAACATGATTCACGGTTCAATAATTGGATAGCGTATTTTTAGGCTCAATCCATTATGAATTCTAGCCCTGAATGTGAAACAATTTCGTAGACTCGTTGGATCAGTTTTGTTTTTACTAGTCGGTACAACCCCACTAGACTCCTGCTGAATAAGCTACGATGATCTAAGTCGCCTCAGGTGTGCAACTAAGATGGGCAAGATTGGCAATTAGCCATGACGGTTCCAAGAACATTCCCAAGCTTTAAATGGAAAAGATCATGAATATGAAGCGACGCGACTTTAACCTACGAGTTGCAGGGGCAGGACTAGTTGGATTTTGGGCTGGCGATTCGCTTGCCAGCGATTTAATCCAGACTGCCGAACAGACACGTGGTCCTTTTTATCCTGTGCCTGAGATTGAGAAGCAGGCGTTCTTCGACATCGATCTGACTCGCAAGGACAGCAACGGCCCGTTAGCAGAAGGGGAGATCATTGTTGTTCGCGGAAATGTGCTGGACCTATCTAGCCAACCATTAGAAAAAGTGTTTGTGGAGGTTTGGCAAGCGTGTCATTCGGGGCGATACAATCATCCTAACGATCGCGGTGATAGCCCTTTAGACCCTAATTTCCAGTATTGGGGGCGCATGCAAACAGGGCAGGACGGTTCCTTCTCATTCAAAACCATCCAACCCGGAAAGTACCCTGGTCGCACGCCGCATATCCACTTTCGTGTGGTTGCTTCGGGCCGAAAGACGCTAGAAACGCAACTGTATTTTGAGGCGAATCAGGAACTCAATCTTAAAGATGGCGTTTACAAGAGCGCTTCAGCGAAGCAGCAAAAGGGCATCACCATGGGCTTGCAACCTGAGTCAATCGACCAAAAGAATCCCTTGAGTGAAAAGCTGATGACCGGCAACTTTCAAATCGTTCTTGGTCCACCCAGCGATTCCAAGTCAACTCCGGACATGTAAAACGTACTTGAACCGATGGCTTTGGAACAATTTTTCGAATCGGGGTTGAATCATGGGGGGGATTAAAGATCACCCACCTTGTCTCGCGTTGGTCGCAGCATTTAGTCGGCACGATTTTGCTTTGGATTGGCTAATGGACCAAGTGGGCAACCTACTGGGGCCAATTGCGATTCAAAGTCAGCGATTTGAATTTTCTGAATCAGCCTACTATCAGCCGACCATGGGTGAGGGCCTAAAAAAGCAGTTTTTCGTGCTCGAGCGATTCTACGACCCATCGAAACTGGCAGCCGATAAACTTCTTGCCAATCAACTGGAAGTCGATTTTGCAGCAATTCATCCTACCCAAGAAGTGCGACCCTTGAATGTCGACCCAGGTTATTTTTCATTGACCAAACTGGTTTTGGCATCCACCAAAAACCGGGAGCACCGAGTGTATCTTCGAGATGGGGTTTACGGGGAGGTTACGCTGGCTTACCGAGACCAAAAGTGGCAACCCATGCAATGGACGTATCCCGACTATCAACGGGAGGACTTTCGATTATTCTTTGAATCAGCTAGGCAACATCTATTGCGTCAAATGCGATCGATGGAAAAACCAATTTAAAAGAACTAGATGGGCGATCAACTTGGACGCATTGAAGAACCAACTTTTACTCGTTGCAGTGCTTTCGCTCATTACGGTTGGCCCCGCGTGCCTCATTTCGTGGATAGCCGTAGGATGGGTTAAAAAATGGGCCGATCGTCTTGGCTTATTAGATCGCCCAAGCGCTCGCAAGTCGCACTCAACACCGATACCATTGGGGGGGGGACTGGGAATTTGGTTGGGTGTGGTGGGTACGTTTTTGATTGGAACCCTAGGCCTATTTTTTTTGCAGGGCAATCCATCGCTTGCCAGCAGCATGCTTCCAAGTCAGTTAGCAGTCCATCTTCCAGGCATGGCGTTTCGTGCAACTCAGATCTGGGTTCTCATCGCAGGTGGAACGGTATTAACTCTTTTAGGTCTTCTGGATGACAAGTTTGCATTGCCATGGCAGGTTCGGCTTACCATCGAGTTTATCGTCGCTGCCTTCGTCGTATATTGGCAAAATTTACAACTCACGGCCTTCATCGGAATCCCATGGTTGACATCGATTCTTAGCGTTGTTTGGATTGTCATGTTGATCAATTCGTTCAACATGTTGGACAACATGGACGCTCTAAGTGGCGGTGTAGCTGCGATTATTTGCGTGATGCTTTCCGTGATGCTGTTCGTCAACCCAGAGCCATCCCAGAGCGGCCCTCAACTGTTTGTCGCAGCGACTTTGCTTGTCCTTTGTGGTGCTCTTTTGGGTTTCTTGAAACACAACTGGCCCCCCGCATCCATATTCATGGGGGATGCTGGCAGTTACTTCGTTGGTTATTGGATTGCTATCGCCACTTTGCTTTCTACGTACACTGGTTCCAGAGGTCAAACACCGCATGCAGTGTTTGCGCCGTTATGTGTTCTGGCAATTCCGCTCTATGACATGGCTAGTGTGATTTGGATTCGTCTAAGAGAAGGACGCAGTCCTTTTCAAGCGGACAAGCGACATTTCTCCCATCGCTTAGTGGACTTAGGGATGACGAAGAAACAGGCCGTGATAACCATCTATCTCGCAACCATCACCTGCTCTTTGGGAGCTTTATTGCTACCGAGAACAGACTTTTGGGGGGCTGTGATTGTGATCGCGATTGTTCTGTGCATGCTGAGTCTAGTTGCGGTCTTGGAGAGCCTAACAGGAACACACCCCACCCAACAAAGTTGAGCCGGTTCATGCCAGCTATCCAAAGAGAACTTCCCCAAAATCGACTGGAGCAATCTTCGTGGGTGCTCCAACTTCCCAATCAAGCCGCTTTGCTTTTGACGTCCACCTTGATCGTTTTGTCGCAGTGGAACCCTTGCGACACGGTGATGGGAATTGCGGGCGGCGATAGTTTGCCGCTGATGGTGCTATCCATGGCCATCGGTTTTTTCGTAGCCATCAATTGGTTCCTGGATCGAAAGGAATCCGAATCGCTTGGGGTACATTGGTTTTTCGTCAGCTCGTGCATTGCCTTCGCATGTTGGCTACGATTCGCTACGCATTTCCAAGTTCAGTACGCCAATGGAAGGTATAGCCTAAATGGTTGTTGGCAGTGGATCAGCCAAATCGTTTTATTGTTGTCCTTGATACAACTTTGCAGAATCAGAAGGGTAGCTGATTCTTTAGTAACACTCCTTGTGTCCTGCGCAACGGGAACGGTGGCGATCACGTTGTTCCAATATTTCTACACGTTACCCAAAGATCGGTTTACCTTCGCGCAAGACCCAAACTTATTCTTAGAACAACTTGGCGTGGTACCGGGCTCCTCCGATGCCATGCTGTATGCGAGCCGTCTTGGTAGCCTAGAACCAACAGGGCCTTTTGCATTAACGAACTCCCTGGCAGGATTCATGTTGATTTGGATCGTCTTTCTGGTAGCCGTTGCCGTTCTTGTTTCAAGCCGCGGAATCAAAACCAAGGATGTTCGTCGATCACTCTGCTGGCTGATGGGGATTTTAGTGATTTTGACATACGCTATTTGGCTAACGCGAAGCCGCTCCGCCCTCTTGGCCATGGGGGTTGGAATCGCATCGGTGCTGTGGTTTGTTCCACACGTGAGAGAGCAATGCCTGAATCTACTTCGAGTCTATCGAATCGTTTTTATCGGATTAGCATCTTGCTTCATCATTGTGATTGCGTACGTGGCGGTTCGTGAACCAAAGCTTTTCACAGATGCAGGGAAGTCTCTTTCATACCGATTTGAGTATTGGCAGGGCGCTTGGAAGATTGTTCAAATGCATCCTTGGTACGGGGTTGGTTCTGGCAATTTCCAAAGCAGTTATGCTCAAGTGAAAGCCATCACTGCATCCGAAACACCCGCAGACCCCCATAATTTCTTGGTGGAGGTAACCTGCGTCGGTGGAATCCCATTGCTGATCTTTCTGTTGGCCATTTTATTGGCTATCGCTTACCCGTTTTTATGTGGATACAGTAGGCAACAAAATGACAAGCCCGCTTCGAACTCAAGCGACAAAAGCGGCATGGAATTCGATTCCACGAAAGGATCAGGGCTTATCGCAATCGGGGCAATCCTTGCGTGTTCATGTCTGCTCGCTTTCTACTATTTAGCGAATAACGATGAAACAAGTATCGCATCGTTTCTTTTTTTTAGCTGCGGCTGTGTCACTTGGATCGGAATAAACAACTGCAGAATTCCTTTCAGCGGACAGGAGATGAGAATTGCTTGCGTTTTGTCGGCTGGGGCGTTGTTGCTGCACTTGTGCTTTTCAGGTGGATGGATGACACCGGGTTTGATGTGTAGTTTTTCGATTCTTGTCAGTCTAGGTCTTCGGTCCGAGTGCCATCGACCATCTGGAACCGGAATGTTTTCGATGGCTCCTCGAAGCGTATTGAGCCCAGTAATGCGTCGTGTTTCGCTTTCCATTCTCCTTTTGGCTGCGACCTTCGATTTAGCCAGAACCTTTTGCATTCCCTTACTTGCAACCTCAGATGAACTTGCCCTTGACCCAAACTTCGTAACGAGTCGCAGTGTCGATGATTGGCTGAAGACCATGCTATTGGATCGATGGGATCCTGCACTACCGAGAAGGGTCGCCAATCGATGTGTGCAGGTTCTAACCAAACGCAATCTGTCGCGCGAGGAAAAAGCGAAATGGCTCGCCGCCTTCGATGTTGCATCTCAAGAATTTCTTCGCCGAGACTCCAACCACTGGTCTGCTGCGGCTGAATGCGGTAGATGGCATATGTTCCTTGGTGAGAAAGAGCATGGGACCGAGGAGAAAACCAGCGACAACAGAGCCACTTTGGACCATCGCCGAATGGCGATGGCAAATTTCAACCTTGCTGCAGAACTGTACCCCAACTCAGCCAGTTGCCAATTGCAGGCCGCAGTAGCGGCAGCTTGGGTTGGCGATTCTGAAATCACCTCGGAAAAAATCGAAGCAGCCCTGAAAATTGATCGTGCCACAGTGCATCTGGACAGAAAAATCCAAGCTTCCGTTGTCATCTTTCCGTACACGCTCGAAACAACAGGTGCGAAACTACCGACCGCAGCAAGAGAGGCTTTAGAGCCGATGGCTGCAAGAGGCGAACCAGTTTTGGATTGGCTGCGTAATCGACAGCAATAGTTTTGGAGGAATCAGACTGGGAAGCGGCGTCGGCCTAGGCCCGCTTTATTGCCAACTCTGTTGCTCAATAATCCCGTGATGCATGTTAGAATGTCAGGACAGGATTGGTTTATCCGTTCTGCATCCGTTACCGTGCTTCCAATGAATGTGAACTTGTTTTCTCGTGGTTGAATGATCGAAATGCGAACTCTTCTATTCTGCGTACTTTGTGTTGGCATCGGCTTCGGAATCGCCAAATATCGCGTCGCCGCTGAAACCGCAAAAATCCGAAACATACTCGGTCTGAAGGAAGACATGGACGGATCCATTGCCAAAAGCCTAGAAGACGCCCGACAGCCCGGAAAAATCGAAGTCGTGGGCGGTGCGGAGTTCAACTTTGGAACCATGAAGCAAGGCTCTCGAAGGACTCATTCCTTTACTTTGAAAAATATCGGTGGCCAACCCGTCGAAATTGCGTTCAAGTCAAGCACATGCAAATGCACCGTTGGAAAACTTAAGGACAAAATGCTTGACCCTGGCCAAGAAACCAACGTTGACCTGGAATGGTATGCAGAAAAAGGAATGAAGGAATTCGCTCAGACCGCAACAATTTCAACAAGTGTCTACGGCCAAGAAGAAATCAAGTTAACGATCAACGGCAACATTGGCGTGTCCTACGTGTTTTCCCCACCAACCATCGATTTTGGTGATGCTCTTTCCACAGAAACAAAAACAATCCAAGGTCGCATGTACAGCTTCGAAGAACTACCCATTGATATTGCAACGGGAGGCTGGGCAGAATCCGCACTAGCCAAGTACTTCGACATCAAAATTCTGAGTATCGAAACGGTGGTCCCTGGCTCGATTTCCGATTTTGCAGATGCGAGACAAATCATGGACTTCGAGGTGACTCTTTTGAAAGGTGTTCCGCCCGGGCGCTTCAATGGGGAAATCATTTTCCGAGGTACTCGATCCACGGAAGCTCAGCAAGGCTTCGCAACCTGTGCAGCCATGGGGCGTTCGGTCTCCTCGATCAGTATCGTGGGCGGACGAGAATTCAACGAAGAGACCAGCGTGCTGTCGATGGGAATAGCCGAGTCGCGGAAAGGAATTAAGAAAAGCATTATTTTGAAAGTCAAAAACCTCGATGGTAAGCCTCCCGAGGTGAAGGTGCGGGAGATATTTCTACAAGGGCTTGATCCGAACCTGGTGAAGATCACGGTTGGTGAACCTAAAGTATCTGAATCACAAAGCCTTTTCCCTGTTACCATCGAAGTACCATCTGGGACCCAACCTTGCGAGTTGAATGGTTCGTTCGGCAAAGATTTTGGGAGAATAGTTTTCGAAACCAATGTCGAAACGGCCCGCGAGTATCCGATGCTTATCAAATTCAAAATAACAGAATAAAACACGATTCGTTTGCATGATTGGAGCAGTGCCCGTGGTCAACCGAGGCTGGGAACCCAGATTGCCTAAGTCCACATTCCTGGTTTTGGGGGCTGCTGCGTGCCTTGGTTCCGTCCTGGTGCCTGCCTTGAGCGGTGAACCACCGAAGTCTTCCGCCCCGAAAAAGGTAGTCATTCGTTTCCCGGAAAAGCTCGCCAGCTCCACTGCTGACAACGAATCACCCCAGGAACCGAAGCCCAAATCCGATGTGAAGCTAACAGACGTCGGCCGAGCTTCCGCTGTACCGGTTCCAGGAAAACAAGATACCGCCGGACCGATCCATGTTGCCACCGAAGAAGAACGCAACCAAAAGATCGCCGTGGATTGGAAAAACCCATCGGTAGTCTTTTTTATTACCGGTAAACAATATGGGTACATGGAACCCTGCGGTTGCACAGGCCTTGAAAACCAAAAGGGCGGCCTGAACCGACGCGATAGCTTGCTATCTTCCATTCGCCAACGTGGCTGGAACGTAGTTCCCATCGATGGTGGAAACCAAGTTCGAAGACGTGGCGCCCAATCAGAAATCAAGTACGACTGGACGGCCAACGCCCTGAATACCATGGGCTACCAAGCGACTACGTTTGGCGAAGACGACTTGCAACTAAGTGTAGGGTCTTTGTTGTTGTCTATGGCCGAGGCCAATGGCAATGGTGGTCTCTTTGTTTCAGCCAATGTGAGCGTAGAGCCCAGCTTTGACATGAAGTTCAAGACCTTCGTCGTGAATGGAAAAAAAATCGGGGTCACCGGCGTGCTTGGCGACGAGAACGCCAAGAAAGTCGAGAACAAGGACATCTCTATCACAACGAGTATTGTTGCCTTGAAGAAAGTCATGGAAGACCTCAAACGTGAAAAGTGCGATTATCTGATCTTGATCGCGCAAGCATCTCTGGAAGAGTCCCGCGTTTACGCTCAGCAGGTTCCTGGCTTCTCGCTGCTGATCACGTCCGGTGGCTACGGGGAACCGACGTACCGTCCTGAGCTTGTCGAGGGAACTCAGACTCAAATGGTTCAGATGGGAATCAAAGGAATGTACGTGGGCTTATTTGGTCTTTTCGACGACCCATCCCAGCCATTTCGCTACCAACGAATCGCTCTTAGTTCCCAATTCCCAGACTCCCCACGCATCACCGAACTGTTCGGGAAATACCAAGACCAGCTCAAAACCGTATCGTATGTGGGGCTTGGCCTAAGACCTCTTTCCCACCCGACATCACGTGAATTTGTCGGTTCGGAAAAGTGTGGAGAGTGCCATACGACGGCTTTCGATATTTGGAAGAATACACCGCATGCCCACGCCACGGATTCCATCATCGAGCCTCCCGAGAGAACCATGGCACGCCATTTCGACCCAGAGTGTTTGTCATGCCATGTCACTGGTTGGAACCCTCAAAAATTCCATCCTTACCGTTCGGGCTATGAGTCTTTGGAAACAACCCCCATGATGGTTGCAAACGGATGCGAAAACTGCCATGGACCTGGAGCGAAACACGTTGCGGCAGAGCAAGGGGATTTCGAAGCTAGCCCTGAGTTGATGGAGTCACTGAGAAACGAAATGAAGCTGCCATTGGATCAAGCCAGGGACAAGTGCTTGGAATGCCACGATATCGACAACAGCCCCGATTTCCACAAAGACAATGCCTTTGAAGAATATTGGGAAAAGGTTAAGCACTACGGAAAAGACTAACGCTGCTTTCCGCTTCCGCTGTCATAACGCTGCCTTTGCATCGTAATTTCTTCAGGAGTCACCGGATCCGTTCCACATGCCTGCAAGCAGGCATTCACAAGCAAGCTTACAAATGGATCTTCCTCGAAATCAGACGGGTGCCCTAATGATGTGTAAAACGATTTACCTCCATCGGCCCGAACGAATGTCCATGCAACAGGCTCCTCGGGTTCACCATCTACCTTCCCGAACAAGCTAACCTGGGCACCTGGCTGGAGATCTACGAATCGGTACAGTGAGCCTTTGCTCTGAAAAAAAGGAACGTTCGCACCAGCCGTTCTTACTGAAGTCGCAAGTTCGTTTGAATGATGGTTCCTATAAGATCCTCCAAACGCAACTTGGTCAAAATCGTGCCATTGTTCACAGCCTGGAATCACCTTCCCATTGCGAAGGGAGAAAGCGTGGCTGGCAGTCCTAATCCCAATCAATGGTTTACCTGACTGCAAAAACATTCTAACCCGCTGCAGATCATCGGCTTCAAGCGGATTTCTGCGAACACTCAATAGCAAAGCATCCGCTTGCTCCAGTGTATTCATTCCTTGAATCTGTGGTTCTGAGAGTTTGCCTTTGAATAGGTAGGAGACCTTGAGCTGGTTCTGGAGATGTCTAGCCACCAACAAGGGAACCGTCTTTTCGGTTTGATATTCATCGTCTGCAATGAAGATAGCAAGATGCGGTCGTCGGTCCTGTGAAAACCTGGCTGGCTTGAGAAAATCGGGATCGCCACCTGTAGCGGTCGCTTGGGCGCGAAGAAATGTGTCGCTCGTCACCGTGGAACACACATGGCGTTCGATATGATCTAGCACAAGGTCTGTCCCGCTGAAATGGTTGACAAACGGCCATTGAGCAGGATTGTACATGGTGTCGGTCAAGTCTTTTACAAGAAAAGCTCGCTTGCCATTCTGGGTCAATTGACGCAAACCAAACGGTCGTCCGAGAACGCACATATTGGTATGAACCCCGCAAATCAAAACCTGTTTGATCCCTCGGGCTTCCAGAATATTCCATACTTCACTGCCCACATCCGTTACGTAGTCCTGCTCTTGATCGATTTGAATCGTTGCAATCTGTTGCTTCCATGGCAGCCTGGGATTCCTTCCTAACGACTCGAGCGTTTTAGCCCATTGCACGTGTTCGACTAGGTCGTCATCTTCACCTCCGTCCGACTGGTCAACCGGATAAGACGCGATCTCTTCGCTTGGTATCCGATCGCACCAACGGTCTAGATCCTTCGGAACATTTGCCGCACGTCTGACCTCTTTGGCCCTTTCACGCGCCGTAGCACCCTCATAAAACTTCATGCAATCACTGGGTGCGTGAATGATGGTTGCGCCACGCTCTCGCAGAGAATTTGCCATGGCATTGATTCGTGGGGCAATTTCGTGGACTCGACGAACCGCGTTGACACAGTGATGCGAATCCCAAACGTCGCAAATGATCAGAGCTGTCTCTGTCTCTTTCCAAGTTTCTTCCGTTTGAACCCGATAATAAGGCCCGGGTGTAGCTGTAGCGGTTGTTGCTACCGCAGGTGTCGCTGCAGCGTTTACAGCTTCGACGGGCAACTGGCGCGTCGACATTACACTCCATTGAGCATTCGATGATTGAGCATTCGATGGCTCAACGAGATTGCAAAAGCCGCAGAATAACGACAGCAGGACGTAACACCATTGGGGTTGTTTCGAAAACATGCAATCCGTTCCTTAAATCAGCCCCAGAGATGGTTCGAGTCCAAACATGTGGTTCATGTTTTGGACGGCTGCACCGCTTGCGCCCTTCACTAAGTTGTCGATCGCACTGACCAGAATGATTCTGGGCCCATTCTCGCGAACGGTGATGTCCACGTAATTGGTTCGAGCGACAAATCGGGTCGCAGGCAAGTGCGACACCACCCGTACAAACGAAGATGTATCGTAGTAGGTATTCAGACATTCACGAATCTGATTAGGAGTCGCTCCGGAGGCAGGATGAGCGTAAATGGTCGACAAGATCCCACGCTCCATGGGAACCAAATGGGGAGTAAAAACAATTTGAGGTTCAACACCACTGTAGCGATGAATAATGTCGACAATCTCCGGTTGGTGGCGATGATTGCCAACGGAGTAGGCGGAGATGCTCTCGTTAACTTCACAGTACAGGTTACCCAATTTGGGTGTGCGTCCAGCACCGCTCACGCCGGATTTGCTGTCGACAATAATGTCCAGTGGGGAGATTAGCCCCTCTTTCAACAAGGGGGAAAGAGGCAAAATCGCAGAGGTGGGATAGCAACCAGGGTTGGCAACCAGCCGCGCTTCTTTTAATTGGGAAGGAAACAATTCCGGCAAACCGTAGGGCGTTACACCTAATCGCCCTGCGTCAGGATGCGCCTCGCCATACCATTTCTGGTAAAGAGCAGGTGTGCTGAGACGATAGTCTGCCGACAAATCGATCACACGGCAACCAGCATCCAAAAGCTGCATGACATGATGAGCAGAAGCACCGTGAGGCAGGCACGAGAAAGCAACATCACATCGTGCTGCAACTTGAGCGGGAGTCAAATCTTCTACTGGAAGGCGTAAGCG
>JBIKLJ010000047.1:0-28380 GCA_044359895.1 Pirellula sp. | reverse complement strand
CGAAACCACACGAATTTATTCCGCACTAGGGCGACTCAAACCAGGCCAACCGTTGATGGTTCAGCGCCCTTTTAGATCCCCTCACCACACCATTTCCGATGCTGGGCTTGTGGGGGGCGGAAGTCCCCCCGCGCCAGGCGAAGTTTCACTCGCGAACAACGGCGTACTGTTCTTAGATGAATTGCCCGAATTCAATCGTAAGACACTCGAAGTGATGCGGCAACCGCTCGAAGATCGCGTGGTAACCATTTCTCGCGCCATGCGAAGCACAACCTTCCCCGCGAACTTTATGCTAATTGCCGCGCTGAATCCTTGCCCATGCGGATACCGTACGGACCCACGCAGGTCTTGCAATTGCACTCCCCCCCAAATCGAACGTTATATGTCTCGTATCAGCGGCCCATTGCTAGACCGGATCGATATTCATATCGAGGTTCCCGCCGTTCCCTTCAATGAACTCACCAATGGGCCTCCCGGAACAAGTAGCGCTCAGATTCGTGAACAAGTCGAACAGGCACGAAGCATCCAATCGCGACGGTTTGAAAACAGCCGCACCAACACCAACGCTCAAATGAGTAGTCGCGAATTACGTCAACATTGCGTACTTGGAAAAGTAGAAATTGAATTGATGCGTACAGCGGTTACCGAAATGGGACTATCCGCGCGCGCCCATGATAAAATCCTGAGAGTCGCCAGAACGATCGCCGATTTAGAAGCCTCCGAAAACATCCAAGCTCATCATGTCCAGGAAGCGATCAACTATCGCATGCTCGATCGCGACATCTTTTCTTAGATTGATTCCCCTTGGATCCGCTCTAAATCGATATCAATGAAAACGCAATCAATGAATTAGAAGTTAACAACATGAAAACAGTATCTTGCAGTTGCTTCCACCATGAACTTGGTTGGATTCACCCTATCCTACAAGGTGTGGCCTGTCTTATTTTACTACTGAGCCTTGCTTGGACCGCAACAGGCTCGCCGCCGAATTTCTTAGTTATTATGGCCGATGACCTTGGTTACTCGGATCTCGGATGTTACGGCAGCGAGATTGAAACACCGAACTTGGATTCGTTAGCAGCTCAAGGTCTTCGTTTCACCCAGTTCTACAACACCGCCCGCTGTTGGCCGTCGCGTGCGGCGCTGCTGACTGGCTACTATGCGCAGCAAGTAGGCCGCGACCAGCTGCCGAACCGTGCCGGCGGATCGCAAGGATCTCGTCCGAAGTGGGCTCCTTTGCTGCCACAATACTTGAAGCCATTGGGCTACCGTTCTTACCTTTCAGGCAAGTGGCACATCGATGGCACGCCAAGCCAAGAAGGTTTCGAACGATCGTACGTCCTGAATGACCACGACCGCTACTTTAACCCCAAGAACCATAGCCAAGACGACCAGCGACTGGATCCGATCCAGCCTGATACGGAATTCTATACAACGACGCGAATTGCCTCGCACGCGATCGAGTGCATCACTCAGCACGTTGAACAGTCCCCAAACAAACCCTTCTTTCAATACATCGCCTTCACCGCGCCACACTTTCCACTGCATGCCCCTCAAGTCGATATCGCAAAATACAAAGGCCGCTATCGACAGGGATGGGATGTGACTCGCCAGGCTCGCTGGAAGAAGATGCAGGAAATGGGCTTGGTTGCAGGCACGCTTTCCAAATCAGAACCTACAGTAGGTCCCCCCTACGACAATCCCAAAGATATCAAAACCTTAGGCCCGGGTGAAGTGAATAAGGAACTGGATTGGGATCAATTAACGATCGAACAACAGGAGTTTCAGGCTTCGAAGATGGAGATCCACGCGGCCATGATTGACCGGATGGACCAAGAGATCGGCCGAGTGCTTCAAACCTTACGCGACTTGAATCGTTTCGAGGATACTCTGATCCTTTTTTTGTCGGACAATGGTGCCACCGCTGAAATCATGGTTCGGGGAGATGGGCATGATCCTAAGTCAGCACCCGGGTCGGCGGAGTCATTTCTTTGCTTAGGGCCTGGTTGGTCCAAAGTAGGTAATACCCCATTTCGAAGACACAAGACCTGGGTGCACGAAGGAGGCATCTCGACTCCGTTGATCGCTCATTGGCCAAAAGGAATTGTTCATCGCGGAGAGCTTCGACATCAACCCGCGCATGTGATCGACATTGTTCCCACATTGTTAGCGATAGCCGGTGGACAACGACCAAGCCAATGGGAAGGTGCCGAAGTACCACCAGCTCCCGGGGTCAATATTGCGCCCGCGTTTGAAGCTCACGATCCAATACCCAGAAAATCATTGTGGTGGCTGCATGAAGGGAACCGAGCGATGCGGCAAGGGGATTGGAAGATCGTTGCGGCAAAAAGCAAGCCATGGGAATTGTATGATTTAGCTAACGATCGGTCTGAGTCGATCGATCTTGCAGCAAAGCATCCTCTTCGACTGCAAGAAATAGTGTCGGACTGGGAAACACTTACGACGGAAATGGCGAAGTCAAAATGAAGAATTCAGGTTCTACCCCGATTATTTATGGCTTTGGCTGGGATATCTAGTTGGCTAAAGGCCTTGAAATATCGCACGTACCGTCGATCAAACCAGTGGTAGCCGTTCATTACTTCGCTTCAAATTCGCAAGGCCTGCGCCCCATATTGAGCCAATGCTGAATTCGATGCTAGAGTGATCACGATCTTTGAACCCAAATTATGAGTTATGAAGAGTTCGAAAATGCAGCTTTTTTGCAAAAGATGTAGCGTTCGAAATCAATAGAATTGCCACTTCCCGCTTGCTTCCGTCTACTTCTATAATCAGTTCCGCTTGTACGTCGCCAGCGCCGATAATGTCTCCCGAAATCGGCTCGCGCAGGATACAAAAATCAGGTCCGACCTGTGCAAGCTCAAGCTGCACTCCGTTCAACATCAGCCAGCCGCGAACTTGTGATGAGTAGCCATTTGATAGAGCGCTTTTGAGCATGTCCAACCTCCGAAAACAATTATTGGTAGTTGCGGCCAGCTACGCTACAAATCGCGGACGCTCGCTGCTTAGATTTCTTGGGGACGGCAATGATGGAGCAGTTTGGGAATCCAACCAACAAACTGCGATCAAAGCACTCGAACGTCGTGATTCCTACTTTCGCGAGCGAGATGCCTATTTGCGGCTTCAGGATCAAACGATTACATTCAGGGATTCGCCGTCCCCCTGCTTGTCGGTTTCGATGATACCAAACAAATTGTCGAAATGACAGTTGTTTTCCCGCCGTGCATTCTGGACTTCGCCAAGGCATATGTCGATTCTCCGCCCGATTTCTCTGACGAAGTGCTTTGGGACTGGTACGAAGGGACAGCTGATCTATTTGATGGAGATTGGGATACGGTCCAAAGTTTGCTCGCTGAACTTCGACGAGTTGGCATTTTCTACTTCGATGCCAAGCCAGGAAACATTCGATTCTTGCCGTAACCTTTTGTCACTGGCGTTGCCCCTATTCGAATGCTGTCCAACGGTATCCACGGTTTAACGCTCGGGATAACAACATGTCCTGAGTTCCAACTTGGTCGAATGACAATCGAATTCCTGCTGCTCTTCGAAGCGAGAAATACCCAGTTTATCGAAACCAATGCTGGAAGGCCCGTAGATATGCATTCGCACCAAGCTCAAGCTGTTCCAAGCTAATCCACTCGTCGCTGCGATGAGCTTGCTCGATGTTTCCCGGTCCGCAGATCAGCAAGCGTTCCAGTCGCTGCAACACCCCAGCGTCGGTCGCAAAGCAAACACTTTTCGATGCGGATTGGCCTACAATCTGAAGCATCGCTTGAATCCAGTCACTGCTAGGATCCACTCGCCATGGATTGACCGCGTCGCGCTGATCGAATTCCAAGCAGTGCTTCTTACAAAGGTCTGCGATCCTATCCAGAAGGGGCGAATGATCCACTTCAGGCATGGATCGTAAAAAGATGTTAACCTGAGCCAGCGACGGGGTGACATTCACCGCTTCGGGCTCGTTGGCAATAGTCATATTCCATGATAACGTTGGGGGATTGAACATGGTGTTTTGGAAGCGAGGATCGGATTCGCTGATCGTGCGAATAGCGAGCAGATCGTTCAGCGCCGGGATCAATTGATAGTTCGCATTGATTCCATCGTTGGTGCTGGTGTGAGCGCTGCGTCCCCGCGCTCGTACCGCTAATCGCTGCGCCCCCTTATGAGCATGAATCACGCTTAACAGGGACGGTTCCCCCACGATACCTACCGTGCCCGTTTCTACCATTTCCTGGAAGAACTTGGATTCGGCATTCACGATTTTTGCCCCGCCCATGCCCACTTCCTCGTCGCTTGTCACGATGAAATAAATAGGTTTCGATTGTTGGCCGGGTTCAATCATCGCACAGGCGGTCATGGCTGCCGCCAAAGATCCTTTCATGTCGCATGTCCCACGTCCGTAAAGTCGGCCATCTCGCTCGGTCGGTTCAAAGGGGCCGCACCAGTCCAGCGACCAGTCGTCCGCTGGAACAACGTCCGTATGCGCCAGATAACAGACACCGCCGGCTCCCGAACCTCGCTTGCCAACGAGGCTGACCTTAGTTTGGTTGCGTTCGTCGCGGTAAGTGTGCCATTCGATCTGAAAACCAATTCGTTGCAGATGATCTGCAACGAATTGACTGACCGCTTCGTTGCTCACGTGGCTGACAGAGGGAAATCGAACCAAATCTTTGGTAATTGACAGGGTAGAAGGGAGCAGGGATGCGTGCATTGCGGACTTCTTCTTTTGGTAAACTGTGCGACCATTCCGATTTCGAGTATTCTAGGGGGATTCTCAGTTCGTCCCCATGCGTATTTTGGTTAAAAGGTTGCGTGTTTTCGATGCTCAATGATATGCGGCAAGTGATTTCGTTGATCTTAGGTGGTGGTCGAGGAACGCGACTGTTCCCATTGACAAAAATTCGCGCGAAGCCCGCTGTGCCGCTTGCCGGGAAGTATCGGCTGATCGACATTCCCATCAGCAATTGCATTCACAGCGGTATCAATCGCATCTACGTCGTGACTCAGTTTTTGAGTGTTTCACTGCACCAACATATTCGACAGACGTATCGCTTCGATAATTTTAGCGGTGGATTTGTCGAGCTGTTGGCGGCTCAGCAAACCATGGAGGGGGGGACCGAGTGGTACGAAGGAACCGCGGATGCCGTTCGCAAGAACCTACGGTACTTTGATCAAAATGATTGCAAATATGTTTTGATCCTGAGCGGCGACCAGTTGTACCACATGGACTACAGTAAAATGCTGGAAACCCACGTCAATTCGAATGCAGACGTGACCATCGCAGCTATTCCAGTGGTTCGGTCTGCAGCTCACGCCCTGGGGATCATGCGCTGCGATGATACCGGCCGAGTGACCGGCTTCCTCGAAAAGCCAAAGTCTGAAGAAGAGATCAACATGGTCTCGACCAATCCATCGTGGATCGACGCACGAGGCATACCTTCGCAAGGTCGTGACTGCTTGGCCAGCATGGGGCTGTACATCTTCAACAAACAGCTTCTGTTCGATGTTCTCAACAAGACAGATTACAGCGATTTCGGCAAAGAAGTGTTCCCGGCCGCGATTCGATCGCGCAAGGTTCAAGTCCACCTGTTCGATGACTACTGGGAGGACATCGGTACAATCCGAGCATTCTACGACGCCAACCTATCGCTGACCAAGAACAACCCACCGTTTGATTTGTTCAGTGCCGACAAACCCGTTTATTCCAGGGCTCGTTTCTTGCCGCCCACAGTGGTCGAGGGTGCCACCATCTCCGACTCTCTGATCGCAGACGGCTGCCGCATCGGTAAAGGGGCTCGCATCGAAAATAGCGTTATCGGACTGCGCTGCGTTATCGGCGAAGGGGTAACAATCAAAAACAGCATCGTCATGGGTGCTGATTACATGGAAACCGATCAAGAATTGGAAGCCTTGGTCGCCAATGGTGGCGTTCCCGTTGGCATTGGTTCCGGTTCCATGATCCACGGCGCCATTCTGGACAAGAATTGCCGTATCGGTCGCCATGTTCAAGTGATCAATCGGCTGAGCGTTAGCGAATCGGATCAATTCGAGCCTTGCTACGTTCGAGACGGAATTCCGATTGTGACCAAGGATGCGACCCTTAAAGATGGCTGGACCATGTAGACAATGAGCTCGACACAAGCCACCCAACTTTTCCAGCAAGTTTACGACCACGCGCGAGAAACCAGCTTCCTTGAAAGTACGCTTGCCCTGCTGGAATGGGATGAGCATACAGGGCTACCCGAGCAAGCTGGACTGTACCGCGCTGATCAAGTTACTTTTTTGAGCGGTTTAACTCACAAGAGAAAAACCGATCCACAACTGGGAGAATGGCTTTCCGAGCTTTCGCAGTCCGAATTGGCAGAAGAACCCAACAGTGTTCTCGGTGCTTCCATTCGAGGATGGAAACGCGATTTCGACCGCAACATTCAGTTGCCAGAATCGCTTGTGAAACGAACCGCACATGCAATCTCGGTCGGCCAACAGATCTGGGCCAGCACCAAAGGGAACAATGACTTTGCTACCTTCTTGCCCTATCTGAAGGAGATCGTATCCCTGCGGCGCGAGGAAGCGACTTTGCTAGCGCAAAACCGAACTTGCAGATACGATAGCTTGCTAGACCAGTACGAAGAAGAAGCAACCACAGCAGAAGTGGACTTGCTTTTTAGCCAATTACGAGACCAATTGGTGAATCTAGTTCAGAGCATCGGTAACAGCGAGCGTGGTCCAACGGGTCGATCCTTGCAAGGCACCTTCGATATTGAGAAACAAAAACAGCTCTCCCGATGGGTGGCGGAGAAAATTGGCTATCAATTTGAACGTGGCCGCCTGGATGAAACACAACACCCGTTTTGTACCTCGCTCGGGCCAAACGACCATCGCATCCTGACTCGGTACTTTCAGGATTCCTTTAGCAGTGGCCTGTACGGCACCTTGCACGAGGCAGGACATGCGATGTACGAACAAGGATTGCCGACAGACTGGTTCGGGATGCCAGCTGGGTCCGCCGCTTCCTTAGGTGTACACGAGTCTCAGTCCCGCCTATGGGAAAACATGATCGGTAGGTCGCATGCGTTTTGGCAATGGTGTCTTCCCGAAGCGGTGAAAGTCTTTCCGCAATTGGCGGAATTCTCTGTCGAACAAATCTATCAAGATCTGAATCGAGTTGCCCCAAGCCTGATCCGAATCGAAGCGGACGAGGCCACGTACAATTTGCATATCTTGATTCGATTCGAATTGGAACGAGAGTTGATCGACGGCAATCTTGCGTGTGAAGATCTCCCACAAGCATGGAGCGATCGCTACCAATCGTATCTAGGGATTCGGCCTACGAACCATTCGGAGGGTGTCATGCAGGACGTCCACTGGGCTGCCGGCCTGATCGGTTATTTTCCGACCTACACGCTGGGAAATATCTTTGCAGGACAATTGATGGTGGCGGCTGAACAGGAATTGGGGGAACTTGATGGCATGATTTCACAAGGGGATTTTCGCCCCTTGTTGGAATGGTTGCGTGCAAAAGTTCATCGACACGGTCGCTGCTTCAAGCCAACGCTTCTGATTTCGAACGCCTGCCATGCTCCCTTGTCTTCCAGGCCACTCATGGACTACTTGGAAAAGAAGCTGAAACCTCTGTATCAAATCAGTTGATATCGCATCAGTTGCCCCTCTTTTTCCATTTTGCCTATCATTCCATTCCCAGGAACTGAACTGGGAAAAGTGGGCCGATTAGGAAATGACCCAACGCTTGTTTCGCTTGGTATGTCTATTTTCTGAAGGACATTTTTAATAAAGCCGTTCGATTGGGATTGACCTTTGGTGGGATGCTTTCGTATTTCCTATGCCATGTCAGAACAAGTTAAAGCTCTGTCGTCGGTCGGGAATTTGCGGGAATGTTCGACTGGCCTTCCTCCTGGGTTGGAGCAGCATATAGCCGGAAACAAGCGATTACTGGGTCAATTGCGAAGTGACGGTGCTTCACGATAGAGCTTAAGACTGTGCATCGAGGCGAACTACGGTTCGCCTCGATGCCAGGGAACAGAAGAAGAGGCCGATGGCTCACCATCGGCCTCTTCTTATTTCATCATCGCTTTTACAGAATGGCTAGTCTTCATGGCAACGAGTCTCCGTCGATTGAAGGGTAGCTCACGTACCCTTCTTCTATCTGTTCGACCTGCACCTCAGTTTCTACCGTCAGAAACAACCTACACGCACCGTCTGAATCCGGCCAAATCCAGGCAGCAGATTGCCCAAGAAGAGAATCAGCTAGGGCAATACATTCCGATTCATTATCACTACAACATGCTCCAGGACCAAGTCCGAGTGAACATGTTCAAATCGGCGATCGAGGCCAACGTTCGGTCTGGAATGCACGTTGTGGAACTTGGGGGCGGGACCGGGATTTTGTCTTCCTTTGCCGCTCGCTGTGGTGCGCAAGTGACATGCGTGGAAAGAAACCCAGAACTTGTCCATTGTGCGAAACGGCTACTGAAACTGAATGGTCTCGATGGCCAAGTTGAAGTGATCGCTTCCGATGCTCGCCAGTACATTCCAAGCCAACCCGTCGACGCTGTGATTTGCGAAATGCTCCATGTCGGACTTTTACGCGAAAAGCAACTTCAGGTCATCGACGCTTTCAAACATAATTATCTCAATACGATCGGTGGTCCACTTCCAAGGTTCTTTCCAGAGGCAAGTGTTTTGGCGTTTCAAGCGGTCGAGCAACCCTTCGAATTCGCAGGATATCAGGCACCTGTCCCATTGTTTCAAGCCCCCAATGCGGAATCGTTGCAGACCAAAGAGCTTTCTCCCCTCGAACGGTACGGTACTGTGATCTACGATCAGCATTTCTCGCATCGCTTCCAATGCAAGGAGACCATCGAGATTTCAGAAACGGGCTCTCTGAACGCCTTGCGCTTTATCACTCAGAATCTGATTGCCATCGACCAAGAAGGTGGTTTACCCTTCGAGTGGCCCAACCAATTTCTGGTAATGCCACTGGACAAACCGTTCGACGTTCAACAAGGGGATCGCATCCGTATTCGATTTCGTTACGAAGCAGGTGCGAGCTTGAATTCGCTGTGGCAATCCCTGAGAATTTCTCACGCGGTTGGTGTCGAAACCAGATAAAGCGATCTTGAAAGGCCAGTATGAAACCGATGAAGTCCTTCCAGCCAATGTTTGCTCCCGGCCCTACTTTCGATTCTTGCCTTTGATCTCGTTATCGAACGTGCTCTTCTGGCGAAGTATGTGGTGGTAATGTTGAGCGAACCTGTGGGCTTCATCCCGAACATACTGTAACAATCGTAACGCGAACGACTCGCGCCCCAAACGTATCGGCTCGCTTTCGCCAGGTTGATAGATTTCTTCCTCCCGTTTGGCTAACGACACCATAGTCGGTGGCTCGATATCCTGGTCTCGGAACGCAGCCAAGGCTGCATTCAATTGTCCTTTGCCACCATCGATCATCAGCAGGTCCGGAAAGGCGTCTTGCTCATCGCTCATCCGTCGGAATCGGCGTGAAATCACTTCATGGATACTTCGAAAATCATCGATCCCTTTGACGTTCTGAATCTTGTACCGACGGTAACCAGGTTTGAATGGCAACCCATCCAAGAACTGAACAAGGGACGCCACGGTATCGGTTCCCCCCAGATGCGCAATATCGACCCCTTCGATAACCCTTGGCTCTTTGGTCATTCCTAAAACCTTACGCAAGGCTCGCATCCCTTTCTTCGGGTCGATGTAAAAGACCTCGGGTTGTGCGTGCGTGTCGATTTCTCCTCGGTCGCCCAGATTTGCAAGGAGCTGAATTTCGTCTCGCAATCGAGCAGCCTTCTCAAAATCAAGCTTCGAAGATGCTTCTTGCATCTCCTGCCGCATCTGCCCAAGCAACTTCTCACTGCCCCCCTCTAAGAAGGTTTGGAGCCTTCGAATATCCCTCTTGTAATCGGCCTTGCTAATCCTTTGATTGCACGGGGCCGTGCATTGTTTGATGGATGCTAACAGACAAGGTCGAAACCATTCCCAACGCGGATCATTTTCCTCGATATCCAGCGAGCAGGTTCGAAACTGGAAAACGCGTTGCATGACCTGCATCGCGCCACGAAGCTGGCCGGCGCTCGTAAACGGACCGTAAAGCTTCGCCCCCTTGGCTTTTGGGGTGCGAGTCACTTCAACGCGAGGAAAATCCTCGTGTGTGGTGATCATCAAGTAAGGGAACGTCTTGTCGTCTTTGAGATCTTTGTTGTGCTTGGGTTGGATATCCTTGATCAAGCGGCTTTCGGTGAGCAGTGCATCCACCTCGCTGCTGCAAAGCATGAAATCGATATCCGCGATCTCATGGATCCATTCGGCGGTCCTGATCTCCTGGGCCGCCGCCGCTAAGAAATAGCTACCTGCGCGCGACCGGAGGTTTTTTGCTTTTCCGATGTAGATAACAATCCCCGAAGAATCCTTCATCAGGTAGACACCGGGCGCTTGTGGAAAGTCTCGCACTTTTTCGGCAGACCGCCGAAAACCGAGATTGCAATCAAGAAGTTCGTCGATCCGACGTTTTAGTTCCGGTGTTGGCTGAGCAAGATGCTCATCCATTTCCGGTACCAGTGAATCCGAAATGACGTCCTCTTGGTCTTCGTCAGTAGGTTCGGATTCACTCATAAAACACTATAGGTGTTGCGGGAAGTCCCTATTGTCCACCAGGGAAACCGCCGGGAAAGCCAGCACCGCCTGGGAAGCCAGCACCACCCGCAGGTGCGCTGCCGGTGCTCGTCTTTGGCTGGAGCAGATCCGAAAGAGAAATCTTCATCTTTTTGAAGTCCTCTTCGCTGACGATGTAATACCAGTCTGCGAATCGGCTATTCAATTCAGCTACCTTTTTCTTCGCGATTTGAAGCTTTTCGTTGCGCTGATCGATTTTGCGTTGATTCTCTTTGGTGATCTTCTCTTTCGCTGCCTCCAGGCGTTCCTTCCACTCTTCTTCCGTTGGTTCGGCCTCAGCTACTGGTGCTTGAGCCGTAGGCTCTGCGGGGGCCACGGCGTCTTCGCTAGTTGCGGGCGGTTGACCTTCTTGCGGTTCTTGAAACGACACCAACTTTCCGGTTTGGTTCGAGGCAATGCTGGACAATGTCGACGGCTTGTCCCCTTCTGGAGCAGCAGGTTCACTGGGCTTTGTCTCGGGTGCAGGCGACTCGGGCGTTGCAACGGGCGAATCTGCGGCAGGAGCAGGTTCTGTTGTTGCTGACCCAGCCGGGATTGTAGGATTCTCTGCAGCAGGAACTGCTGGATCAGTCGGATCCGAGGGGGCCATCTCAGGCTCGGTCGAAGCAGGGTCCACAGGTACTGGATCGATCTTGGGTGGCTTCTTCAGCTCTTCAATGGCCTTCAATTCTTCGATGGATTCAGGAACCTTTTCCAAGTCGGGTTCAGGGAACTTTGCTTCCTCAACTCGCGTTGTGACCAAAAGGTAGCGATTGAACGAAACGCTTTCTTCCGATTTCGCAGCGGCGTCGGCATCCTTCGTCTCTGTCGAACCGATTTCCGCTGTTCCGTTTCCGAACCGCAGAACGTATTGCACACCGTCCTTCAAGGTCACCACAAGCTCGCCGCTCTTCGAATAGAAATCAACAGTGTCGCCACCTTGTTGATTTGGATTTGGAAAGAAACCGCGTCGATTCAGCGAAGCAAGTGACTCTTGGTTGGCAAGCAATGACTTGTCTCCCTTCAAGTCGCCAGCGAGGCCGGCAGGCTTTTTCGCAACATCCGCAATTCGAAGATTGTCCAAAGCGCTCTTCATTTCATTCAGCTTCGTCGTATTGAGCTGTTCGTCTGGTCCGACCTCTCGGTCTGCAGGTGGGTCCAATGCGTAGTTCGTAATCTTATTAGCTTGCCACTGTCCATTGCTTGTATTGAACGTAAGGTCGGCATCATAGTTTTTGTTCAGAGCCAAACCTTGATTGACCTGAATTAATTGGTAGTCCCGAATACCGATTGTCTCGACGTCGTTGCTGCTAAGCTTAAGAAGGTCAGCCTCAATCCATTGCTTGAATTCGGTGCTCAATGGAACCGTATCGATCTCGGCGACATAGATCACATCTTCGGAAGGCACTCGAACAAAGCGTTGCTTGTTGTCTGTTTCTTTACCGATAATCAAATCGGCCAGCATGTCCCCCTTGCTGTCACGCAACTGGACCAACATTCCGACCCCTTTGCCCCCTTTTTCGGCGTTCTTCTTGTCTGGCTCAATGACACCGAACAGCTCCTGATCTTCCCGCTTTTCGCTTGCGACATCGATGGTCTTCATTCCGACGAACAAATTAGCGGCATCGCTCATCTGCTTGGTCGCATCGGCAGGGTAGCTTTCATGCGATGGCAAGGTCCAAATGCCTGACTTGCGATCTTGAGCGACTTCGAATTCGACGTAGTCTTCGACAGACGAATCGTATCGGAGAATTTTGAGCGATGCTGCCGTTACGGGATCCGAGAACTTTTCGAACAAGACCTTGCCCTTGGCGCTCTTTACGTTGGGAGATGTGTACGTGCGACTGGATGTGGTCCATGCCAACAGTGCAATCAACGCAGCGATGACTGCCATCGTTCCGGTTTTGGTTCCTTCTGTCACTTTTCGTTTCCTCAGACTCTATGCAATGATTTGTGTTGGATCTTGTTTAGTTCCTGAAAGCGTCTTACGACGCACTCAGGATTTGTTAACGTAAACGTGTTTTGGAGATACCTTCGCGTTCTCGCAGACGGCGCGAGACAAGTACCACGATTCCGACCAACAAGGGTGGGATTGGTGGAACAAACACAGCTAATAACTTGTAGCGATTCTGAATCTTGCTGATTTCGTCATCGGCTTGGCGACGAGCTTCTCGAATGCCCTGATCCCGAGTCCGTTGCAGCCGCTCTTTTTCGACTTGGAACTTCTTGGTCAATTGAGCTTTCTTGATACCTGCAACTTGAGCCATGCGTCGAAGTTCTTCCATCTTCAGGGGATCGACACTACCCTCATTTTGCAGCTTTTCGATCTGGTCCTTCAGCTCTCGTTCGGCTTTGACGTTTTCTTCTTCCGCGTCAGCAATGGTCTTGTTGAATTCACTGCTGAATTCCGTTCGCTTTTTCGCTTCTTCCTTGCGGGCTTCATCGGCTTTCAATTCGACTAATCGCAACGTGCTAAAGGTTGGTACGTGTCGGCGAACTTCTGGGTACCGAGTCTCGCCAGCTAGCACATCGATCGCGTTCAGGAAGAACGTGATGTTCTGAAACTGGAAATTGATTTCTTCCAAAGCAGGTGGTCGGTTTCGAATATCCAAAAACGTTCCGGACATACAGTCGATGTCGGTCACATAAACCACTTTGATAGGTCGTTGTGATGGGGCAGCACCTTCTGCGCTGGCCTCCTTGCTTCCTTCGCTAGGACCTTCAATGAGCGCAGCCAGGATCTGTTCTCCCTTGGCATCGCCACGTCGCAGTTGATATTCCGTTGCTCGGCTTAGCGAGGACTGTTGCACGCTGTTGATTTCCGATTGCGGCATGGTGCCCGCCAATTGCCCCGTTTTGATCAACGGAGTGATCTTCAACGTGGTTTCCTTTTGAGGTACAAGAACGCCTGCATACAACAGCATTACTTCTTTCAGCCCCTTGGTGATTTCGCTTTCTTCACTCAGCGCATCAATGGCTCCTGGTGCTTCTTCACGAGCAAAGACCCAAAGATCGGATGCTTCCGAGGTCTCGGCCAGAACGGGGTACGGGTTGTATTCTTGCCAGCAAATGTCTGGAGCTATCGAGCCCATCATTCCAGGTTGCCCCGGTATTTCGATACCCAATGCTCGCCACAAAGGACGGATGTCACCCTTGGGCTGCGGCCCTTGTCCCATCATCATCATTTGATTGCCCGGTTGTTTCGGATCGCCCGTCCCAGGAACGGCACTCAGAGCAACAATGGGATCTTCGAAAATGGCTGTCGGAACTCCAGCTTTCACCGCGTTGATGAAGTTATTGATCTCTTCGGGTCCAAGCGACGATGGTTGAACAGCCAACATCACATCCATCTTTTCGGTGTCGATGGGGGAAGCTGGGTTCACATCGACGATCTCGTACTGCTTCGCCAACTCTTCAACAATCGGTTGTTGTGGCGATTGTTGGAACGTTCGTTGGTCAAAGCCTCCCATCAGCTTGGCATCGGTCTTCAGCACGCCCAGCTTCTTCCGAGCTGGCTTTGCAACCGTGGTCAACGAACGAGCCAATTCATATTCGACCGGTACACCTGGTTCGAAGAATGGGATCACGACCTTCTGCAACCCGCTTCGGAACGCCGCCCCCAAAAGGACCGGTTGGTCCGAGTAGGTGCCGCGTTCGCGGACTCGAATGATCTGAGGCATAATGCCGTACTGTTGTTCCGCTTGCTTTTCTTCATCGCTGCTAGGCATGATTGAATCGTTGATTCGTACTTGCATCGAAATACCAGCCGATGTTGCTGTCGATTCAAATTCCTTCAAGATCGACATCACCTGATACTTGATTTTCGCGTACTGTTCCGGCACATCCGCGGATAGAAAAGCATCGACGACAATGTCGCGATCTTTGCCTAGGTTCCGAATCATTTCTTTGGTAACGGGAGCGAGCGAACTAACCTTCATTTCAGTCGCATCAACTCGCACGACATCGCGATTTCGAAACAACATACTTCCGCCAATCGCAATAACGACCAGCAATCCAATCCGAACCAAGTAGTGAGCCAACATTGAACTACCGTCTCGACCGCCGCTCCAATGTCGCTTCCCAATCAGAACCATGCAAAGATAGATTCCAAGCGAAGATAGAAGCAGAAAGTAGGAAACGCTTGAAAGGCTGATCACTCCGCGACCGAAATCGTCGAAACGTTCCGGAATACTAAAGTGACGGATCTCGCGGGCAAATTGCCGAGCGTCGATCAAGTCCCCGCCCGTCGCGAATCGGAATGGAGCGTTCAACAGCGACGCGATAATGCTTCCGGCCGCTAAGCTTCCAGCAAATGCAAGAGGAGCATTGAACATGGCCCCAAGAATAAACCCAACCGTCAAGTTGCTTGTCATGAAGGAAGCAACCATCCCTATTGCGATCATCGCCAAACCGATAAACCAGTACCCTACATAATTCGTGAAGAACAAACCGGTATCGATTTCACCCTGCGTCAACAGAGCCAATACGATGAAGGTCGATATCTGCGAAAACAATAAAGAGACCGTGTAGATTGAAGCTGCAGCCACGTACTTGCCAACCACAATATCAAAGTCATCGGCCGGCAAAGTCAGCAGCAATTCGTCGGTTCCCTGCCGACGTTCCTCAGCCCAAATACTCATGGTAATGGCAGGAATAAAGAACATCATGATAAACGTGAACCACTTGTTCAATTGGCCGAGTGTTCCAAGGTTCGAGCTAAAGAACTCGTCGGGCCAGAAAGCTGCCATACTGGTCAGAAGAACAAACAAGCACAGGAACACGTAGCCGGTCGGATTCGAGAAGTAACCATAGAAGTTTCTTTTCAACACCGCGTACGCAACGCGTCGACCTCGTGCGAGCAAAAGCACTAGCACAAGCATTACACCAAGAAAAAGCAAATCGTAGATCAACAGATATGCCAATGCGTTTAGTACAAGAGTCACTTCATCTATTCCTTAAATCGCGTTCGTTGATTGTTTTGATTCTTACTTACGCCGCAGCGCCGGTAAGTTTGTGGAAGGCCTTGGCGATATCGCCATCAACACCCTTGACGTGCTTCAATTCATCCACGGTGCCTTCGAACACCTTCTTGCCTTCGTTGATCATGATAATACGGCTGGCCATCGCCTCGACTTCTTGCAAAATGTGAGTCGACAACAGAATGGTCTTGGTTTCGCCAAGCTTCCGCATGGTATTTCGGACTTCGCGAATTTGATTCGGATCAAGACCAGCAGTCGGCTCATCCAAAATCAAAACCTCTGGCTCGTGCAACAAAGCTTGCGCCATTCCTACGCGTTGGCGATACCCTTTGGATAACTTACTGATGGCTTTATGAACCACCGATTTCAAATCGCACAATTCAATGACTGCTTCAATCCGTGTTTGCTTGTAGTCAGTAGCCATCCCGCGAGCGTCCGCGAAAAATGCTAAAAGACTGAAAGGTGTCATATCAGGATACAGAGGTCCATTCTCGGGCAGATAACCCAAACGGATGGAACCTGCTATCCGGTCTGTGAACATATCGTGACCTGCGATCTTCGCGACCCCTTCGCTGGGCGCCAAATACCCCGTTAGCATTTTCATCGTCGTGCTTTTTCCAGCACCGTTCGGCCCCAAAAACGCGACCAATTCCCCTTTATTCACCCGAAAGGAGACATTGCGAGTCGCAGCGAATGGACCGTAAAACTTAGAGAGCCCGTCGGCTTCAATCATCGCCGGCGTGCTTGCGTTGGGTTCTGCCATGTTTAGTCGACACAAATTGCGTAAGAGAATGGATATCTTTACCGAATCGGGAAAGTATACCTAGATTCGTCAGTCCAACAACTCATCAGACTTAAGGCTTGCTACGCGGGAAGCTGAAAGGAGTTCACCGGACCGCAGGGTTAGAAGTCGAAATTTTTTCGAGCCCGGATGTTGAACCCTGATCCACAGGGTACAAGCCAAGCTGTGGATTTTTGGTAAACAGAATAATTGCGGCGGCGGCCAAACAATCGGAACACCATCCACCGACAAAACTGGAAATTCCTAACGCAAAGCACCAAAACCGGAAGCTCCTTCCGGTTTTGGGAGACAACGCCTTAGTCGCCGCGAAGCTTTAGATTCATGATGGTCAGCTTCTCACGCACTTCGGTCAAACTGGTCACACCAAAGTTCTTGCATTCCAACAAATCGTCGCCCGTTTTGCGAATCAATTCACCAATCGTGTTCAACTGCAAACGCACCATGCATTTTCTTGCGCGTACCGATAGGTTCAATTCCGAGATAGGCCTATCTAGAAGCATTTGCTGATCAGGCGACATACCGCTCAAATCCAATGGAGGCTCGGCTTCTCGCTTCTCGTGAGCAAACTGACCAAGTCCAAGGCCCCGAGCCGTCAGCATTTCGCGAATCTCGACCAAGGATGTTTCGCCAAAGTTCTTGCTCGACAAAAGAGTCTGCTCGGAAACTCGAGTCAAATCCCCTAGCGTTCGAATGCCCATCTTCTGCAGGCAATTACGCGATCGAACCGAAAGTTCGAAATCGGTAACCGGCACATTCAGCAATTGTGCTAATCGCTCGTTCTTCTTTTGGGAATCTTCATCGTAAAGCACGTTTCCACCAGCCGCCGCATCCTTCAAATACAGACGGGCCAACTTGTGATCAGGCTGATTTTCAAGGACCCGGCGATAGCATGCTTGAGCCCGCGCGTAATCGTTGCGGTCTTCATACATTATCCCCAAATTGATCAATGTTCCAACGTGCGATGGGATCACCCCGGCGCCTCGTTGGTACAACTCAAACGCTTGCATGTCATTGCCGACGCGGTCGTTTTCAATCGCAAGCCCAAACAACGCACCGGCATGCCTTGGGTTCACTTGCAACGCTCGCTGGTACAACGCAATCACCTCAGGCATGTTTCCACCCAAGGCCGCAAGCGTTGCGGCTCGCTGAAACGGATACTCTGCGTTTTGCTCTACCGGGCCAAAAATGTTATCGAGCAACTTCAGGGCTTCTTCTTTGCGCCCCATGTAACGCAACACTTCCGCTCGCGAAAGCTGACACCACTCTGGCGTATACCCCGACTTCTCAGCCGCGTCGTAGTAAGCTAAGGCGCGATCGTACTCTTCCAACTGGAAGCAATTTTTGCCCATGTAATACTGAGCCAGAGCACCGCCATCCCCTTGCTTCAGAGTCGATTCAGCTTCGGTGAATTTGCCTACCAAATACAGACAAACACCTAACCGAGTCAACGTCGCAGGTGAGGGGCTTGGAGATTGTTGCAGTTCAAGCACCGCATCGCGCAGTAGCGCAGCTTGCGTCAAATCTTCTTCAACCGCGCGCACAAGCCGCTCGATGTCCTGAGGTCCAAAGGTCTGATTGGAAAGTACAATTTCTCGAATATCTACTGTCGCCATTTGAACCATTAGTTCTTCAAACTCCCCCGGTGTATCGAATCGTGAATGCCAAACATTCATGAAACTTGGAACTGTGAAGCCGACGATGGGAGTCGAACCCATAACCTCCGCATTACGAATGCGGCGCTCTGCCAATTGAAGCTACGTCGGCAATTTCTCCCGACCAGCCAATCGCCAAAACGACCGTGCCAGTCTATAAGAATCCCATAAAATAAAGCAAGAAAGTACAAATCGTCAAGTCCAACCGTGCCATTAAGCAGGCTAATTTAGCCTAACAGATTGGAGGGTCGCTCTGCCAGTATGATTCACAGCGGCCGTATTGGACGACGGCAATGGGATTTTGAGCTGCGGGCTTGGGTCGGTTCCCTTGCTTTTCCATCTCCTTGATTTAGGGAGACGGGAACGCGGCAAGTGCCAGAAGTCTTCAGTTCTTTCTGGTTTTTGAATTCGACTTGCTCTCGTTCCAAGGCTCTGCCTTGGAACGCACTGCCTTCGAGGCTCCGCCTCACATTAGGCATGCATTTCCAACTCAGGAGGCGGGAGCCTCCGGTGCATTGCCTTCCCAGGCGGAGCCAGGGGACGAGTGCTGCTCCTTCAGCAAATCCGCTAGCTCCTGCTGCGTGTTAAAGCTCCTTGGTGCAAGCCCCGGCTCAATGGCAAACTTGGTCACTCGGCCTTCCAAAAGTTGATGGAGCCCCTTCATCGACCGATTGCCGGCATTCCAAGATTCAACGGCCGTATCCAAGACCGAAACAGCATAAATCCCAGGAAAAGGAGCAAATCCTTCCGAATCAAAAACTGCTGCCACAGCACCACAACCAGACCTCTCAAACTCAGTATCCAGCGTTTTTTGTTTTTGGCAGATGGAACCCCACTCCGGCCTCCATTCCAAAAGGTCGCAGGTAACGACCCAACAATGCTTCCGTTCTTGTCTTTTGCAATCGGACAAAGCAGCGATCATCCCAGCCAAAGGGCCGGCATCCGGATGGTGATCGAAAATCTGCCTAAGACCTAATGACTGGTAGTCTTGATTCCGTTGCGACACAATCACAACCTCAAAACCATCTCGGTGCAATTGGCCCGCAAGACGTACCAAATGTATTTCCCCTCCGATGGAAACAAGGGCCTTGTCCTGACCGAACCGCCGACTGCGACCTCCAACAAGAATGTACGCCAAGCCAGCTGTTGGAATGAGTCGTGCTTGCGGATTCATTATGTTCATAACGGCGTCATCCAAGAAAGTTGCTTTCGAATGGTCTGTGTCCACGCGTTTAGTGGGCTCAACCGATTAGGATTGGGGAAACCGAAGTACAGCCTTTGAAAGTGTATCGGCTAGCCTGGAAGCTTCACACCGCCCCGCAGATGCTAGCCGCGTCACGGACAGACGGTCACACTGATTGGCAAATTGACTGGTAAATTCACCACCAAACGCGTATTTTGCTTCAACACGACTACTTGCACCCAAAGGTCACCAGAATCAATCCATGCGGATACTTGTTGTTGAAGACGACCCTATTCTACTGGACTCCGTTGCCCAATCGCTTCGTGAAGCAGGGTATGCAGTCGATGAAGCCAACAACGGCAGCGATGGATTCTTCAAGGCCAACACCTGGGATTACGACGCAATCCTGTTGGATTGGATGCTTCCAGAAATGAATGGCATTGAGCTGCTTCGCAAATTACGCATCAAGAAATCAACACCTGTTTTATTGCTGACGGCTCGCGATGCGGTTTCCGACCGAGTCATTGGCCTGGACCAAGGGGCGGATGACTATCTCGTGAAGCCTTACAGTCTCATCGAACTGCTTGCTCGCGTCCGATCGATTATTCGTCGGTCGGCGGGACTCGGCACCAACCAAGTTGCAGTGGGACCTCTGGTAATCGACCTTGGTGCTAAAACGATCACTTCCGATGGCCTCCCGATCGTTCTGACGGCTCGCGAATTTGCCATTCTTGGACTTCTGGCACTCCATCGGAACAAAGTGGTTAGCCGAACCACGATCTACGATCACATCTTCGACGAGGACGATGACAGCCTGTCCAATCTTGTGGATGTTCATGTCTCGAATTTGCGCAAAAAGATCGGGAAAGAATGGATCGAAACGCGACGAGGCCAAGGATACATTCTTCATGGCTAACATCTTTCGGTCGCTCCGTTGGCGGCTTCAACTATGGCATGCCATCATTCTCTTTTTGGTCATATCGGGCATGGTTGGGGTGCTGTCTTGGGAGATCTCGCGATCACACTGGGACACCATCGACGAAGAACTGGTCAGCGCCGCCCGCCTGCTGGAGGGTTCTTTAAGACTGGTGCCTCAGCCAATCTTGGATAGCCTGTCGCAGGATTTAGCAATGCCCCCCGGACCACGACTGCCCCCAGACTTCGGCGAACTTGACCGTCGACCTCAACGACCACCTCGATTTGATCCCCCTGGTCGGCGAGGTTATGGCCCCGAATCCGAAATCATCGAAACCAAACCCATAGAATCCGACGCAACCGTCGACTGGGATGAAGCGTTTGGATCGTATTCCGTTCCTGAATCGGCAAAGGAGTGGGAAGCAAAGTTGTTGATTCCTGATTCACTGCCACGACAGATCGGAAGACCCGGAAATCAGTTGTACTTCGTGATTTGGCGAATCGACAACAGTATTCTCAAACAATCAGCTCTTCAGCACCCAGTTCCTAACCCGACCAATGAAATTCGAAATCAGCTTCGCTTGAATCGTTACGTTGCTATCCAACGTGGGCCGTATCGCGAAGTTCTAGTAAAAGGTCCTCATGCTAGCCTAATATGCGTTGGCCGCCGGATAAGCTTTGAAGCCGATCGAATCTGGGCTCGACAATTGTTCTTGGCTTTCGCCGGTGCGATCACCTTCGGACTGGGGCTAGCAGGCGGTTGGTGGATGAGCCGCAACGCAACGGCACCGATTACCAAGATGAGCGAGACGGCTTCGAAAATCTCTGCAAACAATCTCTCGAATCGAATGAACTTGGATGGAGTCGACAGCGAATTGTCGGACCTTGGCATGGTTCTGAATAACATGCTGGATCGACTGGACCAAGCCTTCGAGCAGCAAAAACAATTCACCGCCGATGCATCGCACGAACTTCGCACCCCCCTCGCTGGCTTATTAGCAACCACCGAACTGGCGCTCGCGAAAGATCGCACCCCCGACGAATATCGCAAGCATCTTCAATATTGTTTCATCAACGCCACGCGAATGCAGAAGTTAGTCGAGGGGTTGCTTGTCTTGGCTCGACTCGATCATCACGATGGTTCTGCCAAATTGGAACCGATCGCACTGATGCCTGTTTTGGAAAACTGTGTTCAGGCGACCGAGCTTATCGCCAGCGAAAAACAGGTCCAAGTTCACTTGCCCCCCATTTCAGAAAAAGTTCTTGGCAATGCAAACCAACTCGAACGAGTCTTCGCGAATTTGATTGAGAACGCTATTCGATACAATCGACAAGTAGGGCAGGTTTGGATCGAGTCGAAGATGCTAGGCTCGAGCATTGCGATTTCCGTTCGAGACAACGGACTAGGAATCGAACCCTCCGATCAAGCCAAGATCATGAATCGCTTTTTCCGTGTCGAAGCCGCGCGAACCCACAGCGTCCATGGATATGGGCTTGGTCTATCGATTGCAAAACGAATTGTTGATTTGCATCACGGCGAACTTCGCGTGGAATCGGAACTTGGCGTCGGCTCCACCTTTACGGTTGTACTACCTGCCATTCTCTAATACAAAACTGACAACAAATAAATCCCGAAGCCAAACCAAGTCACCCCAAACAACACCATGGACCCAATCGCAAGCATCATTCGCGTTGCGACCTTCAAGTGCTTCATCATCAGCAAGATCACAAGAATCGAAATCAAACCACAGGTAACGATCGGACAGCTGAATACAAGCAGCTTCAAATCAGCGGAACTCGAACCGAAGAAAACCCAATTTCATTTCCAGAACTGAATGAAACCTGCGGCAACAACTCCATGGTTTTCTCTGGTATCCGAATTCACTTCAAGTCCTTGATCTTTCCCATCTTGGAAACCCAGGCAGAAGCTCCGTTTAGCAGGGGATAAAGAGCCAACGCACCTGTTCCCTCGCCTAACCGCATACCCCATCGCAACATCGGCGTAAGGGTAAGCCTTTCCAGCATTCCAGCGTGAGCAGGCTCTTGAGATTCATGGGCCGCGATCATGCTGTGTATCACCTCGGGGTAGTACTGCTGCGCGATTAATGCAGCGGCGGTTGCGATCATTCCATCGAGCAGAATCACCTGACGCTGCTTGGCGGCTTGTAGGTAAAAACCCGCCATGGCGACTATTTCAAATCCACTGACGGAGGCTAAAGCAGCTTCATCGATCGAGCGACCGCAGCGTTCAAACACGCGATCTGTTGCTACTTGCACTGCCAATTCCTTGGCGCGAAAAGAATCGTCCGAGGAACCAGCTCCCGCTCCCACGGCCTGCTCCAAGGGTACGTCCGCCAAAAGCCTTGCGAGACAACTTGCAGAAGTGGTATTACCGATTCCCATCTCCCCTGCAATGGCGACCTTGGCTCCGCGCAAAAACGACATCCTAGCCTCATCTGTCCCAATCGACATGGCTTCTCGAAATTCATGCAATGTCATCGCCGGCTCATTCAGTAAATTCCGAGTCCCAGCCGCAACCCGTCGCGACGAAAGTTTCGGATGAACCACCTTGGGTGCGTTCAGCGATCCAACGTCAACCACGTGATAGCCAATCCCAAATTCAGCAGCCAGCACCGAAGATGCTGCGTTGCCTGTTGCAATCTGCTCGATCATGAGCGACGTTATCGATGATGGCCACAGCGACACACCAGATTGAACCACCCCGTGATCGGCAGCAAACACAACCAACTCTGCGGGGGCAACAACAGGATGAAGTGTTTGCTGAATCCAACAAAGACGCTCAGCAAGCTCTTCCCAAACTCCCAGCGATCCAGGGGGCTTGATGAGTCCATCGAAGTAACAACGGATGGAAAACGGATCGAGCATAATTGGAGCTGGGTGTGAGAAAGATAAAAAACGACTTTGGAACCAACCGGCACATTACTTCCAGTGCCGATCTGCGAAGTTCATAAACTGTTGCCAGTCGAATGCGAGAATATCATGTTCACCCGTGCGATTATGGTAGCCGATTCGATCGCCAACACTTGCATCGGCAACAGGCGGTGTTTCGGTCGGCAGCCCCTGAAAACCCAGCATCTGGTAAACAGGTGTGGCGTACCAACCGCTCAGGTATTCCCCTTTAGGGTCAGCCCACAAATCTTTCGTCGCGCTGGAAATATAGACAGGGCGCGGGGCAATACTTGCTATCAATGCATGCTGATCGAACGGCAAAGCGGCTTCGTTCTGATTGTACTTTTTGAAATTGGGACAAAACCAATGAGGGAAAGACGTATTGATTCTAGCGACTGTTTCACCAAAATTGCGCCGCTCTAGTGCAGCGCCGCCGCAACCAGAGTTATTCGATATCACGATCGAAAAACGCTGGTCATTGGCCCCAGCCCACAACGCCGTTTTACCCAATCGAGAATGGCCGATGGCAGCGATGCGTGCCGAGTCAATTTCGGGCTGCTGAATTAGAACATCTAGCAATCGCGACATCCCCCAAGCCCAACCGGCAATGGTGCCCCAGCGACCGGGATGCTCCGCAGTCGCTTGGTGTTGGGGGAACAATCCATGGACGCCATTCTTGAATCCGTCGTCAAAATCAGGATCAATATCTCCGTAGTAAGCCGTCGCCACTGCGTAACCACGTTCGTTGATTTCTTGGATTGGCCAACGAGCATCTTGGGCCCCTCGCATTTGAGCCGTCGCGCGATGGTCGGTTATTCCAGTTTCCTTGGAATTGGCAACCCAACTGGTCGGAATCCGAAGGGCTGGATCCTTGTCCACCGTATGGTTGCCTTGAAAATTGAGTCCCAAGAAACAGCCTTTGGCCGTTTTCAAGTGGGCCGGACAAAACAAAACGAAGTCGATGTTCAATTCACTCGCCTCCGTCGACAACGTCACCACGATCTGAGTTCGCTTGGTTTTTCCACCGAACATCCAACCTTGCTCTACAACTTTCCACGCGACCTTAGCAGTCTGACTCGGAGCGAAGCCGTATTCGTTCTCGCCAATCAATTCCAGCAGATACTCCCGTTGCTTTGGCCAAGCGGTCCGATCCGTAATCAAATGACCGTCGCGTCCGACTAGGGGGTCGGGCAACTGCCCCATGACGACAAAAGACTCATCTTCGTTTGCAGGTGGAACTTGCCCATGCATGAATGTGCTCATCAAGAAAACCGATAGGAAAGTGAGGATAGGACCGACTTGGTTTACGAATGCAAGTCTTCGAAATCGCGGGAGGGAGAATGTCATGTTTCACGTCCGAATAGGGTATAATGAGGGTTGGGAGTATGCCAGCGAACCCCCGAGACTTAATATAACGAATGATTCTTCCATGGTAACGCTTACCGCGAGGCGGGCCGATCCAGTTTTTCCCAACCCAAATACCGCACGTTCACGGCCCAGTCGCGATCCGCATTTTTGCTGATGGGGCCGTTTTTGCTTAAACGACTGGATATCCATGAACTACGTAGAAGTGTACTCGGCTGGCCTAACGGATAAGGGGCTGGTTCGACAAGATAATCAAGATCAATTCTTGGTTACAGAATTAACACGTAGCATGGTGGTCCGATCGGGATCACTGGATATGGCGGAATCTTCGCGATTGTTCGGCGGTCCTCTGGGGTATTTGTTTTTCGTCGCTGATGGGATGGGAGGCCATAAAGGGGGCAGCGAGGCCAGTCGATTGGCCATCCAGTTTTTTGTCAACGCCGTCCTGAATAGCTCCCAATGGCTTGTTCGGATTGGCTCGGACAACGAAGCCGCATTCGTCGACGAAATTCGCCAATTGATCGGGAATGCACACCGAACCATTCAATCCAAGTCGGACGGGGACACTCTGTTGGCGGGAATGGGCACAACACTGACTCTTGCCTATGTGGCATGGCCTAAGCTATTTGTGGTACACGCCGGGGACACTCGATGTTACTTGCTACGCGATGGGAAATTGCGATTGGTCACTCGAGACCATACGGTCGCCAATCAAATGATGAAAGCGGGAACACTGGACCCATCGAAAGTAGAGCGGTCGCAGTGGTCGAATGTGTTGATGAATGCACTGGGCGCTGGTGCCGAGAACGTATTCGCGGATGTGTATCGCGACGAGCTCAAATATGGCGATGGTCTTTTGCTGTGTAGCGATGGATTGAACAAACACTTGTCGGACGACGAGATCTGTGCGGTCTTGCTTGAATCAACCGACAACAAGACGGCTTGCAAACGACTGATCCAACTGGCCAAGCAAGGCGGCGGATCGGACAACGTGACCGCTGTTTTTTCGACGTTCATGAAGCCAAAGCGTCGCGTCGCTCGCATGAAAATTATGTTAACCGAGAACGCAGTCGAATCCGTTTTTCAAGATGTTGCGATCCCTGAAAATGAGCTCGACACCATGGTCGAATCCGACGACGAATCGGAACTGTCGACCGCCGAACATGAATCCGGCACGGTCGATTTCCCAGACAATGGTCCGAACTCCACTTTGGATCTGAAAAGTGAACCGAAGGAAGAATTGCCGCCCGGAGAGCGTCCCACGGTTGACCAGTGATGAACGATCAATGACGATTGATCGACGAAGATCTTCGCCAATGAAACGTCCCCCAGCATCACTGGGGGACGAGAATGGATGAACCTACAACTGGGCTCCACAAGAGCTAGTTCTTGACTTCGAATTCTGCATCAATTGCATCATCATCGCTGGCTGGTTTGGCATCACCTGCCGGAGCTCCTGCGGTTGAAGCTTGAGGTCCAAGCGTTGAACGGAAAGCCTGAGCGGATTGCTCAAGTTCCATGGTTGCGGCCTTGATGGCTGCAGCATCGTTCGTTGCAATCGCATCGCGAGCCTTCTTAATCGCCAGCTCCAGCGGCTCGCGGTCGGAAGCACTCAAGCTCTCGCCTTGGTCCTTCATGGCTTTTTCCAGGCCGTGAATCGTGTTATCCGCACGGTTCTTCGCTTCAGCTAGCTCTACGAACTTCTTGTCTTCGTCAGCATGAAGTTCTGCTTCACGACGCATTCGTTCGATTTCGTCCTTGCTGAGTCCGCTCGATTGCTCGATCTTCACGCTCGACTGCTTGCCAGACTTGAGATCTTTAGCCGAGACGTTCAAAATCCCGTTTTGATCGATATCGAATTTCACTTCAATTTGTGGCACGCCACGAGGCTGTGCGTCGATGCCTTCCAGGTTGAACTGGTCGAGCAAGCGGTTTTGTTGAGCCATCTTGCGCTCACCTTGGAATACGCTGACGGTGACCGCAGTTTGCCCATCGGCAGCAGTCGAAAACGTTTGCTTCTTTTCGACAGGGATGGTCGTATTTCGCTCGATCAGTGCCGTGAGAACTCCACCTTCGGTTTCGATGCCCAGGGTCAAAGGTGTAACGTCCAGCAATAGCACGTCGCGTCGGTCTCCCGAGAGGACTGCCCCTTGAATGGCAGCACCCACGGCAACTACTTCGTCGGGATTGACCCCTTGATGAGGTTCCTTGCCAAAGATGTCCTTCACGATTTGGCGAACCTTTGGAACGCGAGTGGATCCACCCACCAAAACAACCTCATCGATATCCGATGGTTTCATCTTGGCGTCTTGAAGGGCCTGCAAAACCGGCTTTCGGCAGCGTTCGATCAGATCGTCGACCAAGCTTTCAAAGGTGCTGCGAGTGATTGTCACTTGCAAGTGCTTTGGCCCGGACGCATCTGCCGTGATGAACGGAAGATTGATGTCGGTTTGAGGCAGGCTGCTCAGTTCCTTCTTAGCTTTTTCGCAGGCTTCTTGAAGACGTTGCAGCGACATCGCGTCCTTGCGAAGATCAATGCCATTATCTTTTTGGAATTGAGTCGCAACGTGATTTACCAGAGCTTGGTCAAAGTCGTCACCACCAAGATGCGTGTCACCGCTGGTACTGATCACTTCGAACACTTTGCTGCTGTTATCTTCGTCGCTGCTAGTGGCAACCTCTAGAACGGAGACGTCAAAGGTACCGCCACCCAAGTCAAAGACGATGATCTTTTGATCCTTGGTTTTGTCCAGGCCGTAAGCAAGAGCTGCGGCAGTTGGTTCGTTGATAATACGAGCCACTTCGAGTCCGGCAATCTGGCCAGCGTCTTTGGTCGCTTGTCGTTGAGCATCATTGAAGTAAGCAGGAACCGTGATCACAGCCTTGCTAACTCGGTGGCCTAAGTACGATTCAGCGGCTTCCTTCAGCTTGCGCAAAACCTTGGCGGAAATTTCTTGGGGTGTGAACTGCTGATCGCCAATCTGCACCTTCACATACTCATTGGCACCGCCGACGACTTGGTAGGGAACGATCTTCTCTTCCGACTCGACTTCCGAGTGCCTTCGTCCCATGAATCGCTTAACCGAGAAGACGGTTCTTCGAGGGTTCGTGACGGCTTGTCGTCGTGCAGGTTCACCTACGATCGTTTCGCTTTTGTCGGTGAATGCCACCACGCTAGGAGTCAGCCGATTTCCTTCTGCGTTGGGAATAACCTTGACCTCGGTACCTTCCATGACTGCCACCACGGAGTTGGTTGTTCCCAAGTCGATACCGATGATTTTTTCGCCCGATGCCATGTTTGTGATTCCTTCTAAAATACGTTGTCTAACTTGAGAATTGCGATAGGGAGGTGTGTTGAACCCAAGCCGCTGCACTGCTCGAGGTTCCAGAAATCAAGCTTTCCAACACCGAGTCACAGCAATAGCAATCTGTGTGCCAAGTTCTCGCCCGCCTTCCTGACTTCGCCGCAAGTCGTTTCCTGGGAATGGCTTAGGTGTTTTGAAAAATACGGACGTGTGGCGTTTTCGGAAAACGGGGATTGCTTCAAACGCCAAATTGACAGAATTCCGACTAGCCGGTGCGACCACTGCCAGCTTCAGTTCGCAATTTTCCATAGAAGAACTGGTCTTTAAACCACGGAACACACGGAACACACGGAAATGAAGACACGAGGAAGTTAGGCTCCTTTTTCATGCGCTTTGTGTTTTCGGTGAATGTACTCAAGAGTCTCAAACGTACTCATCCCCCAACCCCTTCTCCTCCCGAGGAAGAGAAGGGGAGCTAGAGCAACAAGAAAAACTATACCCTTTCCCCTCCCGAGATGGAAATAGGCAGAATACAACCACATTTCATTCTTAT
>JBIKLJ010000201.1:0-8958 GCA_044359895.1 Pirellula sp. | reverse complement strand
GCGTGCTCGCGATAAATCTGCGACAAAAGACGATGAGTTTCTGCTTTGTTTTGGAAGTCTTTCAGTAGCTTCTCGGCCTCGAACTGCGATTCTCCTAACGACTTGTAACGGAAGAGCAATTCAGCATATCGAAGTCGTTTGGCATAGTCTGTCCCATCGACATCGAGCTGTTCGGCCAAATTCTTGCTCTCAAGTTTTCCGCTGGCCATCTCTGCAAGGATCTTGGATTCTTCAGTTGCCTCGTCGGGCTTGCCTAATCGATTGAGACACGAAATCATTAACGTTCTCGCCTGTGAATCCCGATGGTTCGCCGTAAGCACTCGACGCAGTAAAACCAAAGCTTCGTCGTATCGACCGAGACTTTCCAAAATGCTGGCTCCCACCAATGCGAATCGATCACCTTCTACGAATTGATCAGCACGGAGATACTGCCGAGATTGAGTTGCGACAGGAAGTTCCAGATGATTTCTAACTTCGTTCAAGCCTGCATCAGGATTTCCTAAAAGCAAATGACAATTTGCGATTTCAACGGCAGCTATGGATTCGAGATCGGACTTTTGAATTTGCTTGAACGCAACCAGTGCTTCGTCCAACCGACGTAATTCTCGAAGCATGATCCCCTTGCGGAATGTGGACTTCGCGAAGGAAGCATTTTGGCTTTCGCATTTCTGGTAATGAACAACGGCTGCTTCGAATCGATTTGAGATTTCATCCCATCGACCTTTGTAGTATTCGATTGCAGAATCTCTAGGATTGAATTCGGCCCAATGATGAAAAGTCGCAGCCAAGCTATCTTGGTCAACATGGAACAGATGACACCTAGCACTTGCTTCGAACACAGCTGACAACGGCAACCAATCAGCTTGTCTCGAAAGCAATTCGTTTAACAGTTTGCTGTCCCCCAATTGAATGGAAACCAGTTGGTCCAATGCGTCCGGAATCGTCTTGTCAGAACTCAGACTGCCAAGTCTTTTCGCACTAAGTCGCGCGTTTGTGTTTTCTCCTAATTGCAGGTGGGCAAGAGTTTCCAAGACGACAGATCGATGAGTCGATCCAAGCCAAGTTTTTTGGAAAAGGGTCCAGCGAAGTGTGCATTCTGGATCGCGTACTTCCAACGCTCGGTTCGCAAAGGTTTCGCAAATGGTTGTAGGAATAGCGAAACAACCCAGTACCAAAATAAAAAAAGCGAGTCCCCCGAAGATGACTCGCTTTCGAATGCGTTTTGCGCTTTGAGTGATTGCCATGGACATGTCGACAGCAGTCCACTAATTCAAATCAAAATCAAATTCGTTGGGCCCTGAAGCGGTCACGGTACGTACCAATCCGGAATCCTTGATGCTCGCATATTTGGCAGGGAGAGCTCCCTTCGCAGGATCCTTGCTTCCTTTCGACACATTCTGCATTTGCTTGATGTAGTCGGGTGATAACGCTCCCCCTTTAGACGGATCATAAGCAGTGGCCTCAGTCGCGCCGTCAGATTTCGCTACAGTCACAACATAGTCTCCAGGAACTGCACCGTCATTAGGTTTTCTAGTTGTCAGCTGGAACTTACCTTCCGCATCGGTTCTGCCGCTGGCGGCTTCACCACCTGATTTACTGTAGAAAGTGATAACGGCGCCATCTACGGCTTTACCACCGGCCATTACGACCCCTTTGACCTTGACTGTGGCTGTGCCACTGTCCCCTCCACAACCGGATGCCATCAACAAGGCGATGAAAAGACAAACTGAAGACATTAACCTGTTCATTCAAGACTCCAAAAACGGACTTGGGCGGAAACAAATAAAAATCACCCGCAGCAGAATCCGCGGGTGACTGCTTTGCCATATTAAAATTAGCGACTATCGCCAGAAATGGGTTCTCCGTCATCTTTCGATCCCATTTGCTGATAAGCAAGGTAGTCGATCGTTTCGGGGATGAACTGGACGGCTCCGTCACCAAACACGAAGTTCGCTCCACCAGCGTGATCGGACTTAAAGCCTTGCGAAGTTTGCCAGTTGTTGTGAGCATTGCAGTTGCCGGCGTTATCATCAACACCTCGCTTGCCGCAAGTGTTAAAATTGATTCGGGCTGTGGTTGCAATCCAAGGTGAATTCCAATGTATCCATCCGGCACGCGTATGATCCCCACACGATGGTAGAATCTCTCCCATCAGGATCACGTTGGACAATCCGTCTGTAATTTCTGACAGCTTTGCCCCATAAGCCATCTTGGAGAATGGCCCTGAAATGTTCAGGCCACTTGTCCCAGGAATTGTCGACGGGTTTCCGTGACCGTTGGCTCCGTTCTTGAAGATATTTCCCCCTAGAACACCAGCAGCCCGAGTTGCAAAGGAATTATTGGGATATTGGTTACACATGCCTGGATTGGAATCCATGTTTTGATTGCCCATGCTCGGAGCATAGTTGAAAAACTGCTGAACTTGGTCCATTCTTTTTGAAGATGTGCCATCACTTGGGCAAATGAAGATGTTCATTCGCGTGCCACCCGCTCCAGCCATACCTAACCCAGTCTTAGGTGCTTGACCAGGTACTACTACTCCAATTGGGGTATACAACTGGTCTTCCACGTTTCGATTGAAATCGATTTGACCATAAAGGGCTGTTTGCTCCATTTGAGGGAGAAGCTTGATCAGCATCGAACCCTTGATGTGATCTCCGGGTTCCCAGGATCCGTTAGGGAGAATATAGGGTGTACCATGGGGAAGCCTTTTGAAGGCGGATTCGTAATTCAACAATGCCAAGCCAAACTGCTTCAGATTGTTCGAACACTGCATGCGTCGAGCGGCTTCCCGAGCAGCTTGCACGGCTGGCAACAACAAACCGACCAAAATACCTATGATTGCAATGACAACGAGCAACTCAACAAGCGTGAAGCCTCGCCTTTTCGACTGACGTTCCATAAATCACCCCCGAATAAGAAAAAACACGTAATGTGCAGATAAATTACCTTATCTGTTCTTTGTATCAGTATGCCCCCCAAACCGCAACTTTTTCTCGACTAAATTTTCAACTTTCCCGAAAAATTTTTCCAACTACTCTCGCTCCTTCGACCGACCTGCCAAATCCCATCCTGTCTCACGGCTTTGGATACGAAGTAGGCATCTACGATTCATTCTGTTGGTGCAATACAGACACCGTCCTAGGTCCTTGACATTCCAATCCCGGTGCCGCTAATCTCCTTGTAGGGCCACGACGGCACTTTTCTTTCACGTTTGCCTTGAAGCCGTGGAATATTCGTGTCTTTGAAAAGCAGACTGCGAATCGCGTTCGCCCGACGGGATCATGTTTGGCGTTATGCCGTTTATCTCTTTTGATGAAGGAATTCTTTGTGACTCGAAATCTTCTCTCTTTGCTTATCGTTGTCGGATTGTTCTGCTTCTCTGTCGGTTGCGGAGAACCCGACCCGAGAAAGAACCCTGACTTCAACGAAGCAGCCATGTCGAATCCGGGAGCTGTTCAAATGGCTCCGATGCCAAACAATGCGAACATGCCGAAGAAATAAGCTGTTGCGAACGCAGCGGCCTGACGCTTGGCAGGATCCACCCCTTGGTTGTTATTGCGTCAACAACCAAGGCTGGCAGTCGAACATACCCAACCGCACTCGATCCATCATTCAGATCGAGTCACCGATCCAGATACACCAATTCTGGGTAGGTCACTTGAACCAGACAAAGTCCTTGCGGCGGGGCTGTGTGGCTTGAGGTATCTCGAGCTCGCATCTGAAGAAATGTCTGTATCCACTGAGGGCTGAAGCGGTCCGAACCGATTGTCCAAAGAGCCCCAACAATATTTCGGACCATGTTGTACAAAAAGCCATCCGCTTCGATCTCGATCCAAAGATCCTGACCATCCATGGATGGGAAGGCTTCGATGGTCAGTTCATACACCGTCCTGGTGGAACTTTTTCGAGGCGAGCCCAAAGTCTCGAAGGATTTGAAATCGTGGGTTCCGATCAAGAATCCAGCCGCGAGCTGCATTTTGTCCAAGTCTAGCGCCTTGGGGATCCACCAATGGAATCGATTGCCCATCGGGTCAGGTACTTTGGCGTTGCGAATCGTATAACGGTATCTCTTCTTAATCGCTTGCCGAATTGGGTCAAACGGTATCATCACCTCGCGGCATTCCCGCACGACGACGTCGTAAGGTAAAAAACGATTGATTGCGGGAACCAGTCGATCCGCCGGCGGGTTCCAAGATTCCAAAACAAAGGACCCGATCTGGCCAACCGCATGCACACCGGAATCCGTCCGACCGCTTCCTTGAACATGCACCTGCTCCGAAGTTGCCTTGGCTACGGCGTCCGCGATGACTTGTTGAACGGTAGGAGCGTTGGGCTGAATTTGCCATCCGCCATAACGAGTGCCGTCATAGGCGATTTTGATTGCGAATTGTCGACGCATGTTGGAATCTTTGAATTCAAATCGGGGTTTCTTGTTTCTTCAACCAAGAAACGAACCGATCATCGTTCCGATTTCGGACTCCATTCTTCATCGCGTTCCAAGAAGATCAAATGCTGCCAAGGGAGCTTGTCGTATTCACGAGCCACCTTGAAACCATTCGCGAGATATTCTTTGTAGATCTGCGCCTTGGGCATTTTATGTTCGGGGCGGATCAGCACCGTCGGGTCTTCTGCTCGGAATTCGACCAACGCGACTAGCCCGTTTGGTTTCAGCGCTCGCCGAATCGCATCTAGCATTTGAACCGGATGAGAAAATTCGTGATAAACATCCACCATCAGAACCAGATCCACCGACGCTTCCGCAAGCTTCGGGTCCCACAGGTCCCCCAAGATCGTATCGATATTGGGAATGTTGTTTTCAATCATCCGGCGAGAAAGTTCTTGTAGCATTTGAGGCTGAATATCGACAGCGATCACCTTTCCAGACGGCCCAACCTTGGGGGCCATTTGAAGCGTGTGGTAGCCATCGCCGCACCCAAGATCGCAAACCACCAAACCCTCCTTCAGTCCCAGCTGGTCCAGCATCTCCTGAGGGTTCTCTTCTTGGATCCGTTCCGGACGGCTCAACCAATCCATATGTTGGAATCCCATCGGGGACGCAATCCTTCGCCCAAGATACTTGGTCAGCCCTCGAGGTTCGGGCTGCGATTTCGCCGGCTTGGCAGAGTTGGCCGAACGGTCCTGAGTGTCCTCCTGAGCCATCGAGGGCTGCGAAAGAACAATCAGCCCGACCAGAGCGATAACGATGGGCGTCATGATACGAGCATAGGGAAGTCTCGGTGCGGTGTACTTCATCAATTAGTCCTCAAGCGGAAGGGGGTGAAAGGAGGGAAGCCTCGCGGACTCCAGGTAGGCTTCGAGAATGAAGTGGGCTGCGATTTTGTCCACTTGCTTCTTGCGTTTCTTGTGGCTCAAGTCTGCATCGCGAAGCATGCGGTTAGCCAGCGCTGTGGTGTAACGTTCATCAAACAAGCGTACGGGGAGGTCCGTGATGTGGTTGAGCCACAGAGCAAAATCGCGAGCTTCGGTAGATTTTTGACTTTCCCTGCCGTCGCAATGGATGGGTAATCCGACGACCCACCCCAAAATTTGATTGTCTGCGACCAAACGTTGAAAGAACTTTGCATCCAGATCGTCGTTACGGCGAGTGTACGTCTCCAGGGGGCTCGTCCACTTTCGGCTTGGATCGCATACGGCAACACCGACTCGGACGGTGCCGAAATCAATGCCAGCAATCCTGCCCGTCTCCGGCCATTCAAAGTTTCTGGTGTCTGGATTCCCCAAAACTCACAGCCTTCCGATGTTAACTTGCTCTTCCAACACGAACGCTCTATTGTCGCAACTTCGCGCTAGGCTGACCAGAGGTTACCCGAATCCAGGTCGACAGAATTATCCACAACGAACCCATTGGATTGAAAATGAAGCTCCTTCCAACTCGCAGATCATCACGTTCACGGCGATTCCTTGTCGGGACAATGACTTGGGGGCTGATGGTAGCCTTGACAAGTCCAGTTCAATTTTGTTCCATCGTGGTCCATGCCCAAGATGGATTTAATCCGAATGATGCCGAGCGGATGATGTCGTCCAATGTGGTGGAATTGAAAGAGCAGCTTTATTTTGGTCTTCGGACCTTTCGACCGGAACAACGGGCCTTTCTCGACCAAGTGGTTGCGAAAGTGGAGAACAAGGAAATATCGCGTGCCATGGTCAACGTCATTTTCGTATGGGCCCAGAAACGCAACCCAAAGGTTCCGTTCCCCTATTTCGAAATCGCCCTGAAGTTGCTTGCCGAAAAACGTGGTGTGACGTTCTCTTAAGAAACGTCCCGATGGGATTCCTCATGGGATTCGCGTTTTGCCAAAGATTTCTTGTGGGTTATACTTGGACGGTGCGAACCCTACCTACCCGATTTCCGCTCGCTCACATTCTCCGTTTGTGGACGGTTGTTTTTCAAATCGACGATCGCCCTACCGCGTCGATTGTGAACCTTTTGGCCCATTCCTTTTGTTCCCTGGCTTCTTTATTCCATGATTCCATTGCCAGTCTGCACCATGAAGTTCCGCGGAAATGGCCAAGGTTCATTGCTTAGGACTGATTGGGTTCGGCTAATCCTGGTCCTTTTGGTCGTATTGGCAAGTTCCATGGCAGGTGCAACCGTTTGGGCTCAGCAGGTGGTTGACCGGGCGGCTGTTTTGGAGCGTGGGGCGGCGATTTATCGTAAAAGCTGTGCGAGTTGTCATGGCGATGCAGGGCAAGGGGTCGCATCAGCCTATGCGGATCCGCTTGTCGGTGATTCCACGGCTGGGGAATTAACCGCTTTGATCGAAGCAACCATGCCGGAAGGGGAGCCCGAGAAATGTGTCGGTCCTGATGCTGCTGCCGTGGCTTTTTACATTCACGAGCAGTTTTATGGCGCGGCGGCTCAAGTCAGGAATCGTCCCCCGCGGGCCATGTTGGCGCATTTGACTGCAAGCCAGTTGCGTCAGAGCCTGGCGGATTTGTATTCGCATTTTGCAGGTATGGCTGAGCCAACGGAAGACCGGGGCGTTTATGGAATGTACTTCGAAGGAACGAATCAAAAAGAAGAGCACAAGAAGATAAAAAGAGTCGACCCTGTCCTTCAGTTTGATTTTGGTCATGCCGGGCCAGGCGAGTCCATTACGCCTGATTCGTTTTCGATTGTGTGGGAAGGGAGCCTTTTGCCGGACCATACCGGACGGTACGAAATCGTTGTCCGCAGCTCCTGCTCCTTCAAAATGGACTTCGGAAGCCGCGAACGGGTTTTCATCGATAATCACGTTCAGTCCGGCGATAAGACGGAGTTTCGAAAGTCGATCGTATTGACCGCCGGTCGGGTCTACCCATTTCGAATTGACTTTGTGCAACGTAAACGGAAAACAGAAATTCCTCCCGCCAATATATCCTTGTCATGGGTTCCACCGCACGGTGTTGAGGAGATCATTCCCAGTCGTTACTTGATTCCTCGTATGGGAAACGGCGTTTTCCCACTGCAGAGCATGCTTCCGCCGGATGACCGAAGCTATGGTTTCGAGCGTGGAATCGCGGTCAGTCGGGAATGGGACGAGTCCACGACCGCTGCAGCCATCGAGTTTTCTAAGATCGCATCGAGCGAACTGTACCCTCGATACCTTAGGAAACACAAAGAGGAACCAAATGAGAATCGAGCTCAGCTTAAGGGATTCTTGAAAGAGCTGATTGAAGTTGCATTCCGAGGCAGTGTCTCGGATGAGCTGCTTCGCACTTACGTCTGGGGCCAACTGGATCGAGAGCAGGACGATGCCGAAGCCATCAAGCGAGTGTTGCTCATGGCGTTGAAGTCGCCAAGGTTTTTGTATCCGCTTGCAGACGCCGATCGATCTCCGTCGCAGCGTGCTGCGAACCGATTGGCGTTGACGCTGTTTGATTCGTTGCCGAGCGATCGGTGGTTGACGGACAAAGTCAACCAGAGTGCCTTGGAAGATACGCAAAGTATTCGAGGAATTGCGGAGAGGATGGTGGAGGATTATCGAGCGCGCGCCAAGGTCCGTTCGTTGATGCACGAATGGCTGAATATTGCGAGCGCCAAAGAAATTTCCAAGTCTCCGGACACTTTTGCTGGGTTTAACGCAGCCGTTGTGTCGGATTTGCGAAGTTCGCTCGATGCATTTCTGAATCAGGTGATTTGGAGCGAGTCTAGTGACTATCGGCAATTGTTTTTGGCCGATTGGGCTTTTACTTCCGAACGGATCGCTGGTTTTTATGGCAAGGAATGGGCGAAACCGGAATCGGCATTGGCTGGGGCATCGCAGGGGGATCTTTCCAAGACTTCCAACGACGGAAAGTTACACCATGGTTTGTTAACGCATCCGTATATGATGAGTCAGTTAGCCTATTTCGACAGCACTTCCCCGATCCACCGAGGGGTGTTTTTGATTCGCTATATGCTGGGGCGGACACTTCGTCCCCCCAACGAGGCCTTCACTCCCCTGAGTCCCGACTTGCATCCCGACCTGACGACTCGCGAACGGGTTGCTCTTCAGACCAGCCCCGCCAATTGTCAAACCTGCCACATTAAGATCAATGCTTTGGGATTTGTCCTTGAGAATTACGACGCGGTTGGCCGATTTCGCGAGAGCGAGCGAAACAAACCCATCGAATCTTCCGGAGGCTATCTGAGTCGATCGGATACGTCGGTGCAGTTTCAAGGCATTAGCGATCTTGCCAACTACCTGGCCGGTTCGGACGATTCCCATCGCGCTTTCGTTAACCGAGCGTTTCAATATATGGTCAAGCAACCGCCGGGCGCTTTTGGACCGATGATTCTGGACGAGCTCACCGCGAAGTTCGAACAAAGCGGATACAATATCAAGCAACTGCTCATCGAGATCGCAACCGTTTCCGCATCCCCCCCACAAATACCCCACCCCCCGAAGGAAAACTAACATGGATCGAATAACATCCAGAAGAGATTTTTTGATGAAGACAGGTGTTGGCGCG
>JBIKLJ010000200.1:0-9004 GCA_044359895.1 Pirellula sp. | reverse complement strand
CTCAGTGAATGCAAGGTTGATTGCGGCAAGGTGTTCTGCTTCCGTGAACAGCGAAACAGCCGACAAAGATTCGAAAGAGTGGTTGGCTACGTGACCATGGGAAGATTCGTTCAGGCTTTCTAGACGGCTCTGAATTCGAGATTGGAAATTTGGACAATCGTGCTCGCCCAGCAAGTCATGGAGCAAACTGGAAATAATCCTGTCCGCCTCCATGGCTATCTTATGACCCGAATCGACGTCAGCCGATTCCGGGTCATTGTGATCGAAGTCGTTTCCCTTCAAGTTACTCACGATTTACTTTCCCATCCAAACACTGTTTCAATTGAATTTTAGCTCGTTGCATTAGGTTCTTCGCACCATGTTCGGTGATCCCTAATTCGGTCGCGATCTCTTCCCGCGTCGCATTGTCGGCAAAGCGCATTCTGAGAGACTTTTGCGCCCGCCGCGTTAACCTGCCGAAGCAATCCGACAACGCGTCCAGCACATCCGACCCATCACCATCGGCTCCGGCCCAACGCATCCATTGGGCATCCAGCAATGCGAGTTCCCCAGTGGTCGTCACCTTCTTCTGCCTACGTCGGTAGGAGATCAGCAAGTGGAAAGCGACACGCCTCAGGTAGCTCATGGTTGCGGCTGGATTGACCTGTACAAATGGTCTTCTCAGAACGGCAACGAAAGTCTCTTGAGTCAGATCGTCAGCGAGCGAGTGATCGCAGCCGATCGATCTAAGATATCTCCATATCCCAGCCTGATGATCCGCAATCAAGGCGGAGACATCCCAGGTCCCATCCGAATTAGGTGATTGGGCAGGCTGCGAGCTCAAAGGCGTTTACCCAAAAAGGCCTTTGATCAGCTTACCGCTGTTAGCAATCTTCATGGGGCGACCGTTCTTACTGGTGAAGGTTGTTTCCAGGGATATACCCAATGCATGGCATACGGACGCCATCAAATCTTCGGAGGAGTACGGGTCCCCTTCAACTTGAGTACCATCTTCGTTGGTAGCACCGATCGCTTGCCCACCTTTGATCCCTGCACCACCCACCACCACGCTCCATGCGCGAGCCCAGTGATCGCGACCAGCATCTGCATTGATCCGGGGTGTTCGTCCGAATTCGCCCATCCAAACGATCGCAGTGTCCTGCAACAGTCCGCGTTGATCCAGATCGGAAACAAGTGCCGCCATGGCTTTATCTAGGGTTGGCAAGCGGTCGTTCGACAAGGTGCGGAAGATATCCATGTGGTTATCCCAGCCCCCTAAGTCAACTTCCACGAATGGAACCCCTGCTTCGACCAATCGTCGAGCCAACAAGCAACCTTGACCAAACCCGTTCTTGCCGTACTTTTCCTTCTCCGCCTCAGGTTCCTTTTCCACTTGAAACGCGTCCATTTGGGCGCTGGTGAGAACGCTGTACGTCTTTTCCAAAACTTTGCGATGGTCTTCCAAGACGGTTCCGCGATTCTGTCCGATAAAGGAGTTTTCGATGGTTTCCAAGGCGATACGGCGCTGAGCCAATCGATCCTGTTCCACCTTCATTTCCATGTTTCGGATTCGTCCGTTGCTGGAAACACCAAACGGCGCCCAGGCCATTCCTAGGAATCCGGGCCCTTCGCTGGCACCACCCACCGAAACGAACGGAGGAATGTCCAGATTGCTTCGTTGGTTCATCAGTTCATGAGCGACCACCGATCCGTAGCTTGGATAGTCGACATTGGCATCTGGCACGTAGCCGGTATGCATGTAATAGCGACCACGATTGTGATCCGCTTCACGTGTGCTCATCGAACGAATGATGCTCATGTGGTGCATTTGCTTTGCCATCAAAGGCATATGTTCGCAGATCTGCACGTCGCCCGACGTCGAGATCGGTTTGAAGGGGCCACCGTTATCGGTACCAGGCTTCAGATCCCAGATATCCATGCTCGAAGGACCGCCACCCATCCACAAAAGGACGCAAGACTTACGATTCTTCTTCAAGGTGTCTGCGTGAACTTGCAACGAGTGCCCCAGGGACAGCGAGGAGCCGAGCAAAGCGCTCGCACCCGCCATATGGCTCATAAAGTGACGACGATTCATGCCAGCTGGAGTTACGAATTGAGACCACATGATTGTGTACCTTACGCTTAGTGATTAAAAATAAACTCGTTACTATTCAGAATGGCCCACCACATATCCTGTAGCATTCCACCCACTTCATTCTTCCTTGCCAGCAGAATCTGGCTTGCCACTTCCACTTCTTTTTTCGTTGGACGGCGACCAAGACCTGCGATAAACAGGTGCTGGATCTTTTCCGTACCATTCCCCTTCCCTTGAGCAAGTCCGTGCAGCCAGCTTCCGGATTCGAGCGAAATGGCTTCGCGAATCAATTCTCCGTTGAACAGCATCAGGCTTTGCGGGATCGAACCGTTGAAGGTTGTCGTTTCGTCCCCTTCATCGGTTCCGAACGCTACCACAAACTGACGCATCCAATCTTCGCGACGTTTTTGCTGTTCTTCGAGGCTCCCCTTGCGATTCGCTTGAGTCGCTACCGAAAGTGACTGGTAGAGTTGTTCTGCACTCATTTGCCGAGTGTAGAAGTGCGAGAACTTGGGTGCTTCCCCAAGCGTCGGGTCATCTGATTCGTTGTCCTTGGTCATCTTGGACGAAATCTGATAAGGCTGCGACATCGTGATCCAGACGATCAGCTGCTTCAGGTCGTAGCTCGAAGCTCGAAAGTCGCTAGACAGTTCATCAAACAGTTGCGCCTGAGTGGTGGGATTGTGCGGTCCTAGATCATCGATCGGTTTGGTGAAACCATACCCAAGGAAGTGAGCCCACATGCGATTGACAATGGCCTTGTCCAAGAATGGGCTGCTCATCATCAGTTTGCCTACTTCGTCGCGACGATTGACTTCGCTCACGTAGCCGCTTTTGCCAATTTCCGTACCATCTAGAAAGACTGGGTACGCAACCTTGGTCAGACCGTTTCTCAACTGAAAGTAGATTTCGGCTTGTTCAGGGCGTCGACCTTCGCCGGCAAAGTCTTGATTGATCAGTTCCGCGTGATCGACATCCCCATTGACGGTTCCAGGCACGAAACGACGCAGAGCTCGAGTCTGACGGAAGAATGCGTTGAACTCCCAAAACTTTTGTTGTTTCCATTGATTGAACGGATGGTTGTGGCATTGCGTGCACTGAACCTGCAAGCCTAGGAAAATGCGAGAAACCGCAGCGGTAGCCTGGGTTCCGTCCTCTTCATTGACCTTCATCGCCAAAAAGTTTGTTGCACCATTGAATCCCTCGGTACCAGGTTTTGTAGACCCGGTGGCGGTGACCAGTTCGTAGACCATATCGTTGTAAGGTTTATTCCGTGCAAAGCAGTCACGCAGATATTTCTGCATGCCGGCGCGACTAGTAAGGCTCCGATCTTCCATCCCGCCATTGCGGCCGATCAGCACATTGGTCCAAACGGTCGACCAGTGGTTTGCATATTCCTCGGTATACCGATCGCCATTGATCAAACGGTCCACCAAAGCGAAACGTTTGTTGGGCGACTTGTCTTTTGCAAACTCCGCGAACTCTTCATAGGTAGGAATCCGGCCGATGACGTCCAGGAAAACTCGGCGACACCACTTTGTGTCCTCCTCCACCACGGATGGTCGTAGCTTAAAATCAGCCCAAGTGCTGGCCATCGATTTGTCGATTTTCTCCACCTGGATGGGCAGATTCACTCGTTTTGCATCCGATTTCGGCTTTGCAACGGCATCGTCCGCATAAAGCGGCGAAAAACCATGCGAAAACTGGATCGCAACCAAGCCAACGAAAGCCGCGAATAGCGAATTCGAAATGGAGAATCCCATTTCATTCGCTAAGGATTTCAATCTTGTAGGATTTTGGGCCATGTTTTGTAATCACAAAAGTATGAGAGTTCGAGCTTCGTGAGTTGCATGCCGGGAAAGCGAAACTCACTGCGTTATTGTACTCAATCATACCATTTTTCCGGGCGAATTTCGTAGCGTGATCTACCTTTGCAAAGAACCGCCCCTGTGTTTCCCCTTGCATTTTCCATGCGTTCGACAATGCTAGAGCTACCATGACTGAACAAGAATTCCTCAACCATCATCAGCTTTTCCGAAATCCTTTTGCGGATGAGGACGCTCAGACGGACTCTGTTTTCCGGGAATTCTGCATCTCCGGGACGTACCATCCAGCCTGGAGCAAAGTGCTTGGCGATCCCAAACAACCTGCTACCGCCGTTGTTTTTGGCCCCAAGGGATCGGGAAAAACAGCCATGCGATTGCAGCTGGTCCGCAATATTACGTCTCATAACGAGCAGAATCCGGAATCCCGCGTTTTCCTGGTCGAGTTCGACGACTTCAACAGCTACCTTGGGCCATTGCAAGAGCATCTGCCGCGTCGTCTGCAAGCTTCACCGGATAAGGTGCTTGGGGCATTGAAACTGTGGGACCACATGGACGCTATTTTATCGCAAAGTGTCACTCATTTGGTCGATCGAGTTCTGCAAACGAACGCCACGTTGAACATTCCGGCGATCAGTGTGCGGCAAGACGCGATCGATCGATTGGATCGCGGACAACGCCGCGATTTGTTGCTACTAGCGGCTGCGTACGATCGATCCAAGTCTGGAAGCCTCGGTGATCGATTCCAAGCCCTGCAGCGCCGCCTCCGATTTCATTCGCCGGTGACTTGGATTCCTCTTGGCGTCGGGATCCTTTTGAGCATCGTCGCCCTCTGGATTTGCGTCTTCCTGTACCGTTCGGATCCAACTTGGCTGAAGCATCTCGTGTGGGCTTTGCCAACCATGTTGGTGATGGCTTGGGGACTGTATGGCTATCGATGGATTCGTCATCAGTTTCTCGCAATGGGAGTTTGCAAAAACCTGCGTATTCTGCAACGTGACCGAGGCCAGTTTCGCAAGCTGCTGATGCGATTCTCCGATAAGGAGCTCGATGAACAGCCGTTGCCTCGTTCGCAGCGTTCCGACGACCGCTACGCTTTGCTAGAAAAGTTTCAGCTCTTGCTGCGTTCGCTGGGCTTTCCAGGAATGATCGTGATTGTCGACCGCGTGGATGAGCCTGATTTGGTGAACGGCCAACCGGAGCGAATGCGACAACTTGTTTGGCCACTTCTGGACAACAAGTTGCTCAAACACGAAGACTTTGGGATTAAGCTGTTGTTGCCAAGCGAGCTGCAGCATTTCGTAGATCGCGAGACTCGCGAATTTCATGAGCGTGCGCGTTTGGATAAGCAAAACGTGGTTGCCTCTTTCGATTGGACGGGGGAAGCTCTTTATGATCTTTTGGCTGCGCGAATGCGAGCATGCGCGAATCCCGGGGGACGCCCTAGCCCTCAGGACTTGTTTGAATCCGAACTCACGGAATCGCGTCTGATTTCTGCACTGCAGTCCTTGCAGACTCCTCGCAACTTATTCCGTTTTTTGTATCGCTTGATTACCGAACATTGCAAGCGATTTCGATCCGAAGCGCCCAAATTCAAGATCTCGTGCGAGCTATTCGAATCCACTTTGGCAGTCGTTTTAGCCGAGGAACGACGGCAATGAATCGCAGGCTCAACATGATTGTGGCAAACGGCCTTAAGAGCTTGCACGGGCTGATGTTATCAAGCCCCATCTTTATTCTGAGCGTTTCTGCTTCATTTTGGATGGACGGGAGCGTGAACGCGAGAGCGCCGTGGGACGATTCCAAAGCATCGAAGGATATCCAAGCAAGTGATTCGCAACCCAAGCCAACGAACGATCTGAAATTCACCATCGAACAGACGTTGAATTCGAATTTGAACCAACGCATCTTGTCGAACGATCGCAACGGAGCTTGGCAGGTCATTCATGGTGCGGTCGCTTATGGAGATGATCTACCGCTAGAAGTGGATGGTAACGCGGTGCCGGCAATTGCTTACCTGCTCGATGGCGGAAAGCTTCAAGGATGGGAGTTATCGGTTGGTCCAGTTCTTTCTTCCACGGGTAGACCAGGAGTTATTGCGAGAGTGGAATCCGGGAGTTTCATTGGCCAGGGCCATTCCGATCAGTGGCTTGGTTATTTCTCGCAGATTCCTTTGCCCTTGGATCGAGCGGTTACGGTGGAGGGGCAGAAGCTAACACTGTTAGATTGGGCTCGGCAAGCTCAATACGATGTCCCGAACAATCCTTACTTAGAGTATTCATGGACCCTGATCGCTCTCACCAACTTCTTCCCGAACGAGAAGAGCTGGGTGGCGAGCGACGGCAAAAGCTGGACACTCGAACCTCTTGTTCGCTTTGAAGCTCAACAGGACTTGTCGGACAGTGCTTGTGGGGGCATGCATCGTTTGATGGGGCTCGCTCATGCTGTTCGCTATCGAAATCGTCTTCAAGAACCGATGGATCAAGGATGGGGGCTCGCGAAAAGCGTCGTTGAAAACGCTATCGATTCGGCCAGAAAATTCCAAAGTTCGGACGGCTCTTTTTCTACCAACTACACCAGTCGGCCTGGCACGTCAGCGGACCTGAGCAGCACGATCAGCGCCACGGGCCATACGCTCGAGTTCCTGTCGTATGCACTGAGCAGCTCGGAACTGGAGAAGCCATGGATGGAACGCGCGGTTTTGCGTCTTTGTGCTATGCTGAAGGCTAGTGAAGAGCTGGACATGGAGTGTGGTGGAACCTACCACGCCTTGGCTGGCTTGAATCTGTACCACCAAAGAAGATTTTCAAAACCGTAGGCTAGCCCGCGCGCCTTCGTTCCATGGATTCGAACCAAGGACTTGATGATGTATCGCATGAACGTGTTCTTTCGGTTTTTTATAACCATTCTGACCGGAGCAGTTGCCCAATACTTTTTGGCAATCGACATTCTTATTGCCGATGAGGATGTCGCTGCCGATGGTTCGAGCACGGCGGATGCTTTCTTCGAACGCGAAATCAGACCTTTGCTGAAAAAGCATTGCGTCCAGTGCCATGGTAAGGAAAAACAAACAAGCGGATTGCGGCTCGATGCTCGGTCCTTTGCCTTTCGAGGCGGGGATAGCGGGCCTGTCTTGGTTCCCAACCAGAGCCATGTTAGTGAACTGTGGCTTCGCATCCAAAGCGACGATGATTCGCTGCGCATGCCACCGGAGGGCGCCCCCTTATCGAACCAGGAAAAGGAACTGATTCGTAACTGGATCGATCGCGGTGCACCGTGGAACGAAGCGGACGAAGACCGGCAAGCCATGGCCGACCCAAGAAGAGAGCATTGGGCTTGGAAGAGAATTGCTTCAGGCGCTCCACCTGCCGTATCGGTCCCCGAAGTTGCAGAGTTCCCGCTGCGCAATACCATCGATCGATTTATTTTGTCGAAATTGGCTGAGCAAGGCCTGCAGCCATCGCCGGAAGCGGATCGTCGGACGCTCATTCGACGCTTGTCTTTTGACTTGCTTGGCCTTCCACCTACGCCCGAACAAGTGGCTGCGTTCGAGCTCGACACAGATCCACTAGCCTTTGAAAAGTTGGTCGATCGAACGTTGGAGTCGCCGCAATATGGGGAACGAGCCGCTCAACATTGGCTCGATATTTCCCATTTTGCGGATACGCATGGGTTTGAACGTGACCAAATCCGCGAACATGCTTGGCGCTATCGGGACTGGGTTATTCGGGCATTCAACGAGGACATGCCCTATGATCGCTTCGTTCGTCTTCAGATTGCAGGGGATGCCTTGGAGCCGGACACTCCCAAAGCGGTCATTGCAACCGGCTTTCTTGCAGCAGGGCCTTGGGACTTTGTGGGGCAGGCTGAAACACCCAGCCCCGTTTTGCGCCGACTGGCTCGAGCCGATGATTTGGACGACATGTTGACTCAAGTGCTCACGGCAACATGCGCGGTCACGATCAATTGCGCTCGTTGCCATGACCATAAGCTCGATCCGATATCACAGAAAGAGTATTACTCGTTGGTCTCCGTTTTCGCAGGCACCAAGCGGGGTAACCGAAGTGTTTCCCAGGCGGAGTCGACAAAGCTTGCGGAAGCTCGCAATCAGCTGTCCAGCGATATTCAGGAATGGAAACGCAAGCTTCAAGAATCCAAGCTCCCGAATTGGGACCTTGCGGATATTGTCGGCGGCGGAAACGGATTGAAGACGGGGCAAGCGAATCACGCTATCGATCCAGCGACCGGGCAAGTCCTTGTTGAGTATCGAGGGTTCTTAGAGAATGCGATGCCCAATCGTTTTGTGGAATCACCGTTGAAGATCATCGATGGCGTTGCGATTCCTGACGGAGGTGAGTTCGGGAACGTGACTGTTTCATCGACAGGTTTGGTGGCTCAGAACATTGCTCGCACTTCGGGAAAGTCTTGGGATGCGATTCGGAACGGCCCAGTACACTCGCAGTTCTCGACCAAGCTAGCCGGATTGGATATTGGTGATGGCTCGCATTCGGTGCTAGGAATGCATTCGAATTCGCTCGTGACCTTCGATTTGACCGAACTTCCAAATCTTTCGCCAGAGATTAGCCCGAGCAACGCAGGGCTAAGGCTTCGCGGTTCGGTAGGTTACTTCGGCCAAACACCCAAAAATGGTGCCAGCTTGTTGGTTCTTATCGATGGATCAACGGCCTTTCGACGTGAACGACTTGGACGGGACGACGGCATATCGGATATGGATATCGTCCTTCCCAAGGGGGGGCGATTCCTGACGCTCATGGTGACGGATCTGGACCAAGACATCGGCCATGACCAAGTCTGCTTCATCAACTGCCGATTCGAGGCGACTCAAGCAATCGATCCAGAGGTGGAGAATGCAGAACGCGAGCGAGTCGCAACTATTCACGCTCGAATTGCGGAACTGGAGAAGCAGATCGCTTCCCTTGTAGAAGTGGATCAAGTGTACGCGGTTCAAAGCGAGACACCGCCAGTCGTCCAGATTCTCGCCCGAGGTGATACCGAGCAGGCTCGTGATGAAGTGACGCCAAGTGCGTTGGAATGTATTGAAGGGCTCAGCAATTTTTCTCTGGACGCTTCGTCTTCCGATTTGTCG
>JBIKLJ010000199.1:0-9006 GCA_044359895.1 Pirellula sp. | reverse complement strand
TTTGCCGGTGAACCAAGACACACCCAAATGCGTGTGCCCGAACAAATGCTGTGTCCCTAATTGTTCTCCCCTAGCGTAAGGTAGTTATGGCCTCTTCGATACTGGATCTCGTCGACTCCAATTGATTCGATGCTAGACAGGTCTCGATGAATGATTCCCCAGCGAACTACCCATTGAATTGCACGATAAACGCTATCCCAGCTCGTTCCAAAAATGGTTGCTGTTTCCTTCCAGCTCAATCGCTTGCCCCAGGTTGCCAGGAAGATTCGATACGAAAGGGTTTGCTGGTTGTTTCCGCATGCCCATGGGACTCTTTCTGTGGTCACCCCGCACTTGCGACAATTGACTCTTCGCATTCTGTAAACAAAGAACACGGCAATCGCCCAAAGTGGAACAAATTCAAACCTCCGAGTTGTTGTATGATCATAGGTCGCTCCTTTCATGCCGCAGTGATCGCAAATCGGTTTCGAACCGCGCCGTGCTCGGAGTGTGAACTCAATCTGGCCTGCTTTGGTCATGCGAGCCTCGGAATATACGAAGCCCTTTTGCTTTTCTACGCGATTGAGGATAGTCTTTAGTTGCATCTTGAAGCTTGGTTGGTGTGAGTGGAGTCGTAGTAAACCCCATCTTACCGATTCCAACTCAAGATGCTTTCCTTGTTTGATTGCAGGTGACAATTGCAATCGATATCATTACGTTGCTTCGGTGGAGGATAGAGCACTGGTGGGAACCAACTCGAGCGCCACTGGAGTCAGAAAACAAGTCAGGGGCTGCTTCGGTAGCCCCTGACTTCTTTCGTGCATGTCGGCTTGTTTTTTGAGAAATGCGAAAAATCCAACGTGCTGAAGCGGAGCCATTTCAAGCTTTTTCACCCACTGATTCTGCGGATGACCCCCTTTTCTTGGTCGTTGCAACAGTTTCCTTTGGAACGAATTTTGCCACTGCTATCATGGGCTTTGAATCAATCTCAAGAACTCTAACAACTGCTACGTCTTCAAAACTTACGCTGATCGGTTTTTTGGGTACTAACGGCGTTTCGGATTGAGCAAGAGCCATACCGCAGACGAAAAATGTGAAAGCAAACACAAGAACTCGGTGCATCATATGAACTCCGTTAACTTTGAATCTAATGGGTAGCATGTTCAACGGCCACACTCCCCCAATGGCCGAACGCAAAGTCTCTATGATCAAGAGTCGAGATCGCGCCAGTTTGGTGTCGTACTCCCGACATGGGCATGATCTTGAGGGCTGCAAGTCCCTTTTACTTTGTTCCGGAAACTTTTACCTGGAGTCAGTATACCAAATAAAATACCCGCAAAAGAACCAGTTCGAATCAAAGGCAACAACTGAAGGGGGCCCAATCGTCGAAAGCTGGCCTGCGAAAATCCGTAATCGCTGTAAATGTGTAGATTCGCGCCTCGGACAAATTTCCGCAGAAGCAGGATACTTGAAAACAGGTAGGCAAATGCGTCAACGTATAGCCCGCATAACTCTCGTTACAATTCTTGAGAAAAAGCGATCAGCGAACAACGAACGAAAGATGGGAAATACGTCAAGAGACTTGGTATTAATGGTGGCAGACCAAAGATCCATTCCATGGACTACGCGAAGCTCATTCGCGATCGCTCTACACCGACTGCAGCATTTGCGATCATCGAGCGATCGATATCGGTTCCGAAGCAAGGGAGTGCTGGAACTAGGTCCAGGTTCTTTTCTCATGTCTTCTCAAGCCCTCCTACGGTTTTGCTAAGTCAACGAGGACCAACCAAGGCGCATTCTTTTACTCATTCCGTCCTGATGGTCGTCGATTTTTGTGAAAGCACAGAGGCAGCTATAGAGGCAGCTATAGAGGCGGTCATGGAGTGCTCAATGAGCAGCACTTTCAAAAGTGATGATTTCTTCTTCTTGTGGTAGAAACACCACTGAACGCTGGCAAATGCCGCATGAATGCGGTAACCTTTCAGAGGCTCATGTCGGAGACCAAAAAACCAATGCATCCATTGGGGAAGTGGTCCTGTGCGGGTGGGTTAAAGGGCTTTTCAAAAGCTTAGGTCGCAGATTCGAACCATGCCTAGGGTGCTGAAGAGATAGCATGGGTGTTGCTGGTCATACGCGAGTCAAGTCTGCTCTGGATGAACCGAACGTTCTAAACTTGGAGCACAAAGTGCAACGAATGGTTCGTGTCACAGAATCTAATGCAAAGGATTGGTATCCATGAAAATTGTGCGGACTGATCGCGAACTGGAAATGCTTGTCGTGGATGCTCGGCTCCGGGAGATGGGGGCGACGCTCGTCAAATTGCCCGATGGTGTCTCGGAGCAGACGCTGATCCAAGAAATCGCCGACGCCGATTTGCTGCTGATGTGCTACACCAAAATCAGCCGTAAGGTGATCGAAAGTGCTCCGCGACTGAAGGCCATTATCAAGTACGGGGTCGGTATCGATGCAATCGATATCGTCGCGGCTCGCGAACGGGGAATTCCCGTGGTCAATATCCCCGATTACGCCGAGGAGACAGTCGCCGAGGGAGCTTTTGCATTGCTGATAGGCTTGGCAAAGCAATTCAAGCCGATTCAAAACGCAATGCAGCAAACCGGTTGGGTTTGGCCAGAACCAAACTGGCTGGCGAACGACCTCGCTGGCAAAACGCTAGGTTTGGTTGGCGTCGGACGCATTGGATCCAGCATGGCGAGAATGGCAAACGCGTTTCGTATGCGAGTGTTGGCCTACGATCCATTCGCAACCACCATGCCTGCCGAACGATTTGAAGACCTTGGAGAAATGCTGCAAGAGTGCGATTTTGTTTCGGTCCATTGCGTGCTCAACGACAGCACTCGAGGGTTGATCGGCGAGGCTGAATTGTCGCGAATGAAACCTAGCGCCTTTTTGATTAATGTTTCGCGAGGCGAGATTATTAACGAGCTGGCATTGCTCCAAGCGTTGCAAGCAAAGCAAATTGCGGGCGCAGCTCTTGATGTCTATGGCCAAGAACCGTTGGCAAAGGAAGGACACCCGCTGTCAGCTCTTTACGCGATGGACAATGTCATCGTTTGGCCTCACATGACCTTCTACACACGAGAAGCCATGCAGCGTTTAGAAGACGAAACTTTAGCGAGATGCATGGAAGCGATCGAAGGTCGCCCTCTCTGGGTAAAATCAAACGACCCGCGATTGCGCGCTCAGACAACAGGTGTTGCGTTCGAACAAAAGCGGTAGCCGTTTGCGTCTGTAGAAGCCAAACACTCTTTGCTTTGTGTAGATCCCTGAACGGTTAGCCCGTCCTACCTATTTTAAGATCGGCAATGGTGGTCGTACCGAGGATTTGAATGTTGTGAAATCTTCGCCCAGCAGTGCGGCTACGGTTGCCGCTACTTGTGCTTGCTCGTACTTACCACTTTGACTGCCGGATCTGGAAAGCCACTTAAAATTTTGTTGTATCCAGGGTAGGAAAAATACAGACCGTTAGTAACGGCTGGGACGCGGCTATGCCACGCATCGCAACTTGGGTTCAACTGCGAGACCTTCAAAACACACAAGGCAAACCGATCTTCTTTTTGAACACTCACTTTAATCATCAGGGCCGGCAAGCGAGAAAAGAAGCAGCCATATTGATTCGGAAGAAAGTGCTTTAGCTGGGCGCCGATTGTGATTCCATCGTAACAGGCGATTTCAATGCCGAAGCCGATAGCGATGTGTTTAGCGGCTTGTTTTCAGATCATGCTCTGCAAGAATCGCCCTTGTTAGATACCTTCTCGCAAGCTCATCCAAAATACGAAGAAGGGCAGGGAACATTTTCGGGCTTTCAGTCAACAGCCACAACAGGCCCTCGCATCGATTGGGTCGGATGCTCGCGCAGCTTTCAAGTACTGGCGGCCGCAATTGATCTTACGCAACGCGACGGGCGCACTCCTTCCGATCACTTTCCGGTAACAGCAATCCTAAAGCGTTAAATATCCTAAGAGATGTTGATGGTCAACGGAAGCACGCTTCCTGATTGCAAACGCACAAGACGCAGGGCAGCTTCTTAATCGCTGACCATAGCAACGGATTCGATGCTTGTATCGCGAGAGATTTCGTTGTAGCTAAGGATGCGAAGGTCGGGCATCGATTCCTGAGTGATTTGGCGAAGTGCAACGCGAATCTTGGGGCTGACCAGAACACAACGCGGCTTGCCCATGGCATCTAATTTCTTGATGTGATCAGAGATCTTCGAGCACGTTTTTGCAATCACATCCGGTGACATTCTGATAAAAATGCCACGGTCGGTTTGTTCCGTCCCCGCCGCCACACGATCTTCCATCGCAGGGTCCAAGGTAATGACTCGCAATACCCCGGCAGGATCGCGGTAGCGGTGCGAAATGGTTCGTGCGAGCCGATGTCGAACGTATTCTGTTAACCAAATAGGATCCTTGATGCGATGGGCAAAATCGCCAAGGGTTTCAAAGATGATTCCTAGCTGCCGAATCGGGATATCTTCTCGCAATAGGTTTTGCAAAACCTGTTGCACTTCTGCGAGTTTCATCACCCCAGGGACCAGTTCATCGACCACGGTTGCCGAGGTCTTCTTCAGTTGCTCGACCAACTGCTTTGCAACTTCGCGAGTGAGTAATTCATCAGCGTGCTTTCGAGCCGTCTCCTGAACATGTGTTGCAAGAACGGCTCCGCACTCGACCACTTGGTAGCCGTAGATTTCTGCTTGCTGTCGATTTTTGGGATCAATCCAAAAGGCTCGTTTGCCGAAAGCGGGGTCGGTGGTTTCGTCACCTTGGATTTGCCCAAGGGTCAGTCCGGAGTCGATCGCCAACAAGCGATCGGGGCGCAGGGTCCCAGATGCAATTCGATTTCCCGACATATCCAATTCATAAGTGTATTCTGGAAGGCTCATTCGGTCTTTGATGCGAACCATGGGGAGCAGAATGCCCATTTCGCTGGCAAGTGTTGCGCGGACTGTGGAGATGCGCTTCATCAAATCGCCACCACGATTGGGGTCAGCCAGCACAATCAGCTTCGCGCCCAATTCCAGACGCAGCGGGTCGACTTCCAGGTAATCTTCCACCTTCTTTTCGGCGGGTGCTTTTTTGGTATTGTCTTCATCGGTTTGCTTTTTGGTTGCAATTGTGTCTGTCTGGCGCTTTTGGCGTTGCATGAGTAAGGCGATGCCAATGCATCCTCCCCCCATGGTGATCATGGGCATGGTGGGCAGTTGCGTGAAAGTCAGCAACAACAGGAACACACCCGAAACGATCAAGGCTTGAGGGCGCGAAAAGATCTGCCTCAGAAATTCACCGGAGAACTCGGATTTTTGCGTGCTCCGTGTGGTGAGCAAGGCCGCGGCCAACGAAATTAAAAAGGCAGGAACTTGGCTAACCAAACCGTCACCGATGGTGAGTTTCGCATAGACATTTGCCGCTTCCATTAAAGTCATTCCAGAGTACATGTAGCCCATGTACAAGCCGCCCACCAGATTCAGCAAGGTGATCGCAATACCCGCAATAGCGTCCCCGCGAACGAACTTACTCGCACCGTCCATCGATCCATAGAAGTCAGCTTGTCGAGTGATCTCTTCACGCCGCTTTTGAGCTTCCTTTTCGTCAATGGCTCCAGCACTAAGGTCAGCATCGATGGCCATTTGCCGTCCAGGCATTCCATCCAAAGCGAACCGTGCTGCCACTTCGCCGATTCGAGTTGCTCCCTTGGTGATAACGATAAAGTTGATCAAGAAGATGATGACAAACAAGATGATCCCCACTTCCAAGGAATCCCCCGAAACAAACTCGCCGAACGCACGGATCACTTCACCAGCGGCGTCGAGCCCTTCGGTTCCGGTTCGAGTCAAAATCAAACGAGTGGTTGCAAGATTTAGTACTAATCGGGACAGAGTTGTCGCGACGAGCATGGCTGGAAAAATATTGAATTCCAGAGGTGCATCGATGTAGATCGTGGTTAGCAGGACCACGACAGCGATCGCAATATTGGCAGATAGTAAAATGTCGAGCAGGTAAGGTGGCAAGGGAACAAGGATAACCACCAAGCAAGCAATGATCCCAATCGGGACGATAGCGTGTCGATGTTTGAAGAAAAGCCGTGTAAAGATGTCCATGCAATCAGCACCCAATCGCCCAACTTTAGAAAATCCGAGTCAGAATCCGGAAACTACCCATCTTTCTTGTCAGATGTCTATATCGTTTTTGAAACTGGAACGATAATGTACGAACCAGACGGACGAATTATGGAGAAAAAGCGTTATCTCCGTTGTCACCGTGGAATCCCAAAACGAAAACTCCGAATGCCAGCAAAAGACGCAAGCGAAGCGAACAATTATCCTTTGATGTCCCCTCGCTTTTGGCATGGGATGCAATCTCGCGTGTGGTTTCCAGAACTTGCTAGAAACCGATTCAGTTTCTCTTGGTCTCGCCTCCCTTTAGCCTTGGGAGTATCGTGTTTCATGCCAGCATCGGACTGCATGGCGTTGACTCAGCATTTGCTGTTTGGCCGAGCGATTGCTGCTACGAAGCTCGCGGGGCCTCCTCTTTTTGTATTGGGGCATTGGAGAAGCGGAACGACGTTGCTGCATGAACTGCTGGCGCTCGACACCAAATATGCTTCCCCCACAACTTTTGAGTGCTTTGCACCCTCCCATTTTTTGCTGACGGAAGGGTTGGTAACACGCTTCGGTGGTTGGTTGCTTCCCGACAAGCGTCCTATGGACAATATGAAGGCTGGTTGGGCGTTGCCTCAAGAGGATGAATTTGCCCTGATGAACCTGGGTGCCCCAACACCATACCTTCGCATGTTGTTTCCTCGCAACGAAATCCCTTACGAAAACACACTTGACTCACGGGGATTCACCGTCGAAGAACTTGCGAAATGGAAGTTTTTGTTGAATTGGTTCTTGAAGGCTGTTACGTACAAATCAGGGAAGCCATTGGTAATCAAAAGCCCTCCGCATACCGGGCGATTAGGGATTTTGAAAGACATGTACCCGGATGCAAAGTTCGTGCACATTGTTCGCGACCCTCGCAAGCTGTTTCCTTCCACCATGAAACTTTGGCGATCCCTGGATACGGTCCAAGGGCTACAAGTGGGTGAGAACGAACCCCGATTGCGAAAGTTCGTGTTCGATTCCCTTCGCACGATGTACCGGTCTTTCGACGAAGACAGAAAAGGGATCCCTTCCAATCAATTGGTAGAGGTCAAGTATGAGGACTTGGTGCGCGATCCTGTCGGTGTGGTTCGAGGTATTTACCAAGATCTGGAGATGCCTGATTTTGAAACCATTGAACCGCAAATCCAGTCCAAAATGCAGCAAGAGAAGGATTATAAAACCAACCGCTTTTCTAGCGACAACCAAGAGGAAGCCGTCATCTTGCAAGAGTGGCGAGAGTACGCGACCAAATACGGGTACGTCTAAGAAGTACCATAATGCTCGACTCACTTCCCATCGATCCCTTTCTCTCTTCCTTGAGAGAATGTGTCGCCAAGAATCCTATCACCCTGCTCGAAGCTCCACCTGGTACGGGAAAGACAACTCGAGCGGCACCGGCCTTATTGGATCTGCCGCTGGTACAAGGGAAACGAATTTATCTGCTGCAGCCACGTCGCCTCGCGGCTAAGTCAGTCGCAGAGCGTATCGCGTCGGAGCAGAACAGCCGGGTCGGAAATCGCATTGGCTACCAAGTTCGGTTCGAATCACGAATTTCATCTCAAACGCAACTGATCGTAGCGACCGAGGGCATACTGCTGCGACGGCTTCAAGAGGATGCGTCGCTCTCAGATACCGCGATTGTTATCCTGGATGAATTTCATGAACGATCGCTCGATTCGGATTTGCTGTTAGGGATGCTTCGCCGAGTCCAACAAGCGATTCGCGACGATTTGCGACTGGTCATCATGTCGGCCACCTTGGAATCATCGGCCATCCAAACTCAGTTGGGGGGCGTTCCCGTGATTCGCGTTCAGTCGCAGAATTATCCAGTCAAGGTCTTCTATCAACCACCTAAAGCGACTCAGCGGCCTGTCGACCAAATGGTGGAAGTGCTGCAAGAGGTCGTGCCAAAGCATGATGGTGATGTGCTTGCTTTCCTTCCAGGGGCAGGTGAAATCCGAAGATGTTGCGATCGCCTGTCAGGCAGTTCTTTGGCCAGGGACTGCGACATCCGGCCTCTTCATGGCTCCATGCAACTGGAGGAACAATCGCGAGCGATTGAAACAGGGGTTCGCCGTAAGATCGTTCTCTCGACGAACATTGCCGAAACCTCGCTGACCATCGAAGGCGTTCGAGTTGTCGTCGATAGCGGATTAGCGAGAGTCATGCGATATTCGCCGGACGTCGGCTTAGACCGATTGTCCATAGAGCCAATCAGCCAATCATCTGCAATTCAACGAACGGGACGCGCAGGCCGCGTTGCCCCCGGGGTATGTTATCGTTTATGGAGCGAAGCGTCGGATCGTTCAAGGCCTGCGTATCTCGAACCAGAGATCCGAAGAACGGATATCGTATCTTGCATTTTGCAATTGGTCGCTTGGGGAGAAGGGGATAGCGATGACTTTCCTTGGCTAGAAGCACCTCGCCCGGATACCAAGACCAAAGCGATGGAGCTGCTTGCCATGTTGGGTGCGGTTTCCAATCATAAGATCACCCCAATCGGTAAAGCCATGGCTGCGCTGCCAACTCATCCTAGACTCGCTCGGATGGTCATCGCGGGTTACGAAAAAGGCTGCCTGAGTCGTGTTTGCTTGCTTGCAGCGATGCTGTCCGAACGTGATCCTTTCGATCGTTCTGATTCGAGCGACAGGATGAGCTCGTACCAGCAGCGGTCCATCCACACTCAGTCGGCTCGCCGATGGGACAGCGACTGCGTCGAACGCGTTGCAGCCATCGAGAGTTTTTTGGATGGTCGTTTTATGTCATCGCCCTTTGGCCAATTGCATCGTTCCAGTGTCCATACCATCGCTCAGTCCGCCAATCAGCTCCGAGATCAGTGCATTGATGCTCTGGAACAAATG
>JBIKLJ010000198.1:0-9100 GCA_044359895.1 Pirellula sp. | reverse complement strand
GGCAACTCATATTCACAATTGATCGTGAGTAACAACGGAGTTGTGAATGCAACGAACACTACTTTCACTAAATCTGGGAACTGGAACGAGCGGGCTCAGTTGACTATCAACAATGGTGGAAGACTCTTTCCTTCAGGTTCCAAGTTCGACTTGCCAATCTACCTGCCCCACACAGTGATACCATTTCTTTCAGCCGCTGGCGGCGGCAGCGACAACGCTCGTTTTCAAGAAATCTACATCGCTCCAGACACATTACTCTCTGGAACTTTAGACCTTCATGCGATCGGTACCGAAACAACAGCGAATCTGAACTATTGGTTCAATGGAAATTTCACGGTTGCTAGTGGAGCCACGTTGAACCTAACTTCGAACGCTCGAGCCAATCTTAGAAGTGCATCAGCCTTAACCATCGATGGCGTTGCAAACTTTGGAACGAGTTCTACCTTAACCTTGAACCAAACTACATCCACCCCTAATTGCCAAGTGATTGTGAACAACGGTGCCGTCGTCAATGCGACAGGCGCAACATTCGCAAGATCTGGAAACTGGAGCGAACGAACTGCAATTGTCGTCAACAACGGCGGAAGGCTTATATCCACTGGTTCGACTTTCGCAGTCGCTTTCATGCAGTTGGCTGACAACGTTGTTTTCGAAGCGAGCGATTGGCAATTGAACCGCTTTGATTTGCCAATCTACGTTCCCGCAAGAATTGTTCAGGTTCTTGCGGATGCATCGAGTTCCGCAAACGCGAACTTGCGATTCGACGATATCTACATCAGTCCAGGAACATGGACTTCGGGCGCATTTGACCTGAAGGGACTTGGTACAGAAACAACAGCGAACCTTGATTACTGGTTCAACGGTAATTTCACGATTGCCAACGGCGCGACATTGAATGTTGCCTCGAATGTAAGAACTGGAGTGGTAAGTGCATCGGCATTGACGATCGCGGGAATCGCAAATTTTAGCACAGGTTCGGTGATGACATTGAACCAAATGACTTCAACACCCAACTGTCAGGTGATTGTAAACAACGGTGCCGTTATCAATGCGACGGGTGCAACGTTTACCAAGTCGGGAAACTGGAATGAACGAACAGCAATTGTCGTCAACAACGGTGGGCGACTCATTTCTACCGGTTCGACGTTCGCTGTCGCCTTCATGCAGTTGGCTGACAACGTTGTTTTCGAACCAAACGATTGGACGCTGAGTCGTTTTGATTTGCCAATCTATGTCCCTGCAAGAATCGTTCAGGTTCTTGCCGACACATCGAATGCCGCAAATGCAAACTTAAGGTTCGCCGATATCTTCATCAATACAGGCACATGGTCTTCTGGATCGTTTGACTTCAAAGCACTGGGTACTGAAACATCAGCGAATCTGGATTACTGGTTCAACGGTAACTTTACGATCGCCAGTGGAGCGACGTTAAACGTTGCCTCGAATGTAAGAACGGGTGTGGTGAGTACCTCTGCATTGACCATCGAAGGAACAGCAAATTTCGCAATTGGTTCGGTGATGACATTGAACCAAATGACCTCATCACCTAATTGCCAAGTGATTGTGAACAATGGTGGCGTTGTCAATGCGACGGGTGCTGCGTTTACCAGATCTGGAAACTGGAGCGAACGAACTGCAATTGTGGTCAACAACGGTGGCACATGGACGTCCCAGAACACCTCCATCGCTCCAGAATTACTTACTGTAAACTCAGGAAGCTCAGTGAGAACCACGTATGATGGTGGCAACTCGTATACGCTTGGCGGAGGTGGCGCAAGTAGAATACTCTCCAATTTTCGGTCCATCGACGTCCAGTATGGATCTACCTTAACCATACCGCAGTCGATTCGTGTCGGAGAAACATCTGCCGATTTAGCATCTCTCGATGTTTCTTACAGCAGCACGCTTGCTATTGCCGGAAGTCTGCTGGGCAAGACTCAAGTCGCAGCCAATTTCCTTCCTCAGGGACGAGTTTTGCTGAATGGGAACGGGACTTCTGCCAATCCACAGCTAGTCGAAATCATGAGCGCCGATCGAGGTGCGAACACGACCGGCTTCCTGTCCGATAACTTTGCGTACGGAAAAATCGAGCTAGCCAACAACACCTACGCCCGCTTAACGAACATCGATGTGAATAGCGTCGGCGCAACCGGTGAAGCGTTGTATGTCAATACCTTGATCATTCCCGCCGGTTCCAAGCTGGATCTAAACGGACAGAAGCTTTATGTTCGCGCTGCACAAATCGCAACCGGTGGACTGGTTAACGGCTCAGTCGTCGTTGTTCCATCGACCACAGGACCTCTCGCATTTCTTGTCCAGGATGGTGGGCCGCTGGCATTTTCGACTCCCACCCCAGGGACCATCGACGACTCCCAACGCACAAGCCAACTTCCTGACGAGTGGACTTTCACTGCCACCCAAAATCTACCCGTCATGATCCAAGTCAATCCAGGCGCAACAGGCGTAACCTCCGCTATTGCACCCCAACTGCAACGGTTGCGGGTAGAACTGCTGGACTCCAACAACAACGTGCTCAAGTTCCAAGAGAACAATGCCAACGGAGCGATTGTCACGATGCAAAGTGACAACCTCATCACTGGCCAAGCTTACAAAATTAGAATTCGTCCTCATTCTGGATTTGCCAATCTGACCGGCAACTACGTCGTCACTCTTGTGGAATCGGGATCCGCAGAAACGGCCTTTTCAATCGCCCCTTCGGCCGACAGCTTCAGCAAACCCGAAGGCAATACAGGCTCGACTACCTTCACCTACAGCGTAACGCGATTCGGCGAATTAAGCGCCCCAGGCTCCGTTGCCTGGACGGTCTCCGGAACGGGAACCCATAGCGCCAACCCAGCCGATTTCGTGGGCGGAGTTTTCCCGAGCGGCGTGGTTTCCTTCGCTGCATTTGAGTCGACGAAGACGGTTACCGTCCAAGTTGCATCGGACACAGACTTTGAACAAAACGAAGGATTCGCAGTAACCCTGTCCAACCCATCGAGCCTTTCCACGATTTCCGTGGGAACCGCTTCCAGTGTCATCGTTAACGACGATCAGCCTCAGCTTTCAGACCTGATCGTAGAATCGGTCGCTCCACCCTTATCTGCCCGTTCAAGCGAAACAATCACCCTGGGTTGGATCGAAAAGAACGATGGACCGGTCGAGGTCACTGGGACTTGGTCTGCAAATGTAAAAGTAGTGAATCGCGTCACAAGCCAAATTAGTTTGGATCGAACAGTACCGTTCACGGGCAACTCGATAGCATCCAAAGCAAGCGTTGCAAGAAGTGTCTCCTTTGTGATGCCGGATGGTGCTCCGGGCACCGGCGACTTCGATGTTACCATCACGATAGATTCACTGAATAACGTTACGGAATCCAATATCGCTGGAAATGCAGAGACCAACAATATAGCTCTATCGTTCTTCGCATCGACCATGGCAGACTACCCCGAGCTTTCCGTCGCTTCCATCACGACCGCGCCGAGCGTGCAACTTAGTGTTCCATTCGATGTAACCTGGACGGTTCTTAACTCTGGCAATGCATCTCTCATAAAGCCGATTCGCGATCGTGTCTATTTATCGCTGGATGATAAGATCGATGCAAGCGATCGCTTGCTGGCGACCATCGCCGCCGATTCGGAATTGCCACTCGCTGCTGCAGCGACTTACTCGCAAAGCACGTCCGTGACTCTACCGCTCGATGTCAGCATCGCTACGGGACAGTATCATCTCTTAGTCCAGACGGATTTTGCGAACGATCAGTTCGAGTTGAACGAGACGGATAACATTCGCGTTTCGCTGGTGTCTGTCAACTTACCACCGCTTCCCGACCTGATCGTCGAAAGCATCACCGCAAGGACACTCGTGGTGGCAGGACAATCCACCGAAGTTTCTTGGACCGTGAAGAACCAAGGAACTGCTGATGCAAGCGGCTCCTGGACCGATCGCATATTTCTTTCCGACGATGGCATCCTTGGAAACGATATTCAGCTTTCAAGCTTTCCTGTCTCGCAAACGATCCTGCCGAACGGCTCAATTCTACGGACTCAATCGGTACAAATTCCCGCCGGTCTTTCTGGGGCATATCGATTTGTCGTCGCAACGGATATTGGCAACACCATCCAAGAATTCAACAACGAAGGCAATAACTCCTCGATCGATGATGCAGTGATCACCATCGATCCGCTTCCATCTGCCAATTTGATTGTGGAGTCCGTGACGTCGTTGACCAGCAACTTGTCTACCGGGCAACCGGCTAGTATTGAATGGATTGTCAAGAACATCGGCAACGCTTCGACGAACACAAGTGGGTGGTTCGATCGAGTTTACCTTTCGACCGATACTGTGATCAGCAGCGACGATATCAATCTCGGACAAGTTCAAAACCCAAGCTATTTGAACCCCGACGAAAACTACCGTAATTCTCTAACCGTTAATTTGCCGCAAGATGCAGTGGGTGTTCACCATTTTATTGTTGTAACCGACGCGACGAATCGTGTTTCGGAAACGGCCGGGGAGACGGACAACACCAAAGTCAGTGCGGCAACCACGATTCTGCTCACCCCGCCACCTGATCTGGTAGTGACCAGAGTCACCAGCCCTAGCGATGCTTTTGAAGGGGAGCCAATCATCGTGAACTTCACGGTCCGCAACCAAGGACCTGGTCCGACTCGCGTCAGCCAATGGACCGACCAAATTTATTTGTCATGGAATGGCACCACTATTGATTCCGAAGACGTACTGCTAAAGACCGTGAATCACGAAGGTGCATTAGCCGCAGAGGGTGGCGAATACTCGGTATCAAACCTGAGTGTCCTATTGCCGGAAAACATCACTAGCGACACTGCATATATCATCGTCAGGACCGATGCCTCTCAATCCGTTTACGAACATGGTTTCGAAGGCAACAACGATACAAGAACGGAATTCCCCATGCGCATTGTGTTGCGGCCGCGCCCCGACTTGGCCGTGGACACAATTACCCCCGTTGCATCCGCCTTTGCAGGGCAACCCCTGTCTATCTCGTACCTAGTGACAAACCTGTCCCTGACGGCAACAAGGCAAGCATCCTGGCGTGACTCGATCTATCTTTCGACCGATAGGAACCTGGATCCGCAAAACGACATGCTGCTTGGACACCGCAATCGAAGTGGTATCCTGCAGGGGGAACAATCGGAAACGCGAAACTACAGCTTTGTGCTGCCGAATATGTTGGAGGGTAGCTTTTACATTATCGTTTCGTCGGACAGTGCGGACGACATCTTAGAATACGATAACGCTAACAACGTGCTTGCTGCATCGAGCTTAACTCGTATTGAAATCAGCCCACCGGATTTGCTGGCTTCCTCAGTAAGCACGTCGACCGCGCCCAAAGCCGGCCGCGAAATGAACATCCTGTACAACGTCTCCAACATTGGTCTCAACCCGACACCCAATTCGTTCTGGACCGACGCGTACTACCTGTCAACGGACAATCGTTTGGACAGCAACGATCGACTGCTGGGGCTAAGGCAAAGAAACGGAGTGCTAGTTCCCAGTCAAACGGAAAGCATCTCCACCAATGTCATTTTGCCTGCCGACCAATTCGGGGCAAATTTCGTACTGGTGAATACGGATAGCGGCGACCTTGTCTACGAACTCAACAACGAAAACAATGTCTCTTCGTTACCCATTTTCATTGAAGATGATCGTCCAGATTTGCGGGTCCGTTCCTTTGTCCCCAGAATCAACAACCGATCGATCGCACCAGGTGGTACGCTTTCGTTCGATTTCGAAGTAGAAAATCAAGGTCTTGGACCAACCTTTGGAAGGTCATGGACCGATCGAGTGATCATGTCATCCGATTTGATTGTTGGGAACGGAGACGATGTTGTCCTTGGTAGTTTCACCAGCCCCAACAACCTAGCTGCGGGAAGAAGCTACTTTCGACTGAGCGAAAATCTAACTATTCCTAACAACACTCAGGAAGGGTTGTACCGACTGTTCTTCGTCACGGATGCGTCCGCCGATGTCCCAGAAGGGAATGAAACAAACAACAGGTCGGATCTGTTTGATTTTACGGTCACCACCACTCCCGTCGATGGTCAAGTTTCTGATCTGCAAGTGACCACCGTCACCGTTCCGGCTACTGCGAATTCGGGCAACACCCTACCTATTAGCTGGACGGTTCGAAATACGGGCGCAATCCCAACGTCCGCATCTTCTTGGATCGATTCCGTTTGGCTATCCACGGACAGCTCGATCGATGGTGCTGATATCTTAGTCGGAAATTACCCGCGTAACGCCCGCTTGAATGTGAACGAATCCTATACCCGCAGCATCGATTGGCCAATTGGGATCGATGTGTCAGGAAACTACTTTACGATTGTCCAAACCGATGCCAACAACTCGGTTGCCGAAGGGGTTGGCGAAAGCAACAACAAGACAGTCAGCACGCTCGCGACCAACATTTTGTTAAGCCCGACCGCTGATCTTCAAGTTAGCAGCGTGAACGTGCCGGCTCAAGCATTCTCCGGCAGGACGGTCGAACTGTCGTGGACGGTTCAGAACGCAGGCGGCGGAATCGCTCAAGCGGTATGGGCCGATAGTGTTTATCTTTCGTTGGATCAAATCTTTGATCGAGGAAGCGACATCCCGATCGGGTTTCTTGATCGAGCCAGCAATCTTGCGGCCGCTCAAAGCTATTCTGCGACCGCGAATCTCTTGATTCCGCAAGGACTGGGCGGTTCCTACTATGTGTTCATCGTGACCGATGCGACCAACCGAGTTTACGAACGCGTCTTGGAAGGGAACAACCTTGGTATCTCCAGTCAAGCGATCTCGATCAGCCACGCTCCGCCGGCAGACCTTGTGGTGGGTAGCATTACGATCCCCGCCAATGGAACCCTTGGTCAAACCGCATCGATCTCATTTACCATCACCAACGCAGGCCAGAATCTTGCCCGAGGTGGCTGGTACGATGCGATCTACATTTCGTCGGATAGCGTTTGGGATATTGATGATGGGTATTTTGGTCGAGTGCTCAGGTCCGCAGACGTACCTGCGAACACGTCTTATACATCGACGCTAACAGCTCCTCTGCCTGGTGTTCTGCCGGGCAACTATCAAGTGATCATTCGCTCCGATATTCGGAATAACTTGGTGGAAGACAATGAAGCGAACAATCTGAAAGCCAGCTTAGACGCCTTTGCAACCGATGCTCCCGCGTTGACATTAGGCACACCAGCTTCCGGTACCATCACAACCAATCGCGGCGTATATTACCGCGTGACCGTTGCTGCCGGCGAAACGCTTGCCATCGAATTCGATTCGGCGAACGCCGAAGGTTCGATCGAATTGTACGCCAGCTTCAACGCGATGCCGCGTCGTAGTCAAGCTGATTTTAGCGCACTCAAACCATTTCAGCCGGATCAGCGGATTGTGATTTCGTCGACGCAAGGTGGAACCTATTACATCTTTGCTTTCGGCAATGAAGTCACTGGCGGGACTAGCTCTTTCGCGATTCTCGCTCGAATCGTTCCATTCTCCGTGTTTGATACTTCGTTCGGAAAAGGTGGTACGGCCGGGGACCGCACCATCGCGATCGAAGGAGCCAAGTTCGATCGCTCGGTAACGGCCTCTTTGGTGGATTCGGCTGGAAGAATTACACAGGCATTGCGTTACACGCGAACAAGCGATATGCGTTTGTACGCCACGTTCGATCTCAGGGGACTTGCGACCGGCATGTATACCGTACGGCTTCATAAAGCGGCAACGAACGAAACGGTGCTTGTCCCGAACTCGCTCGAAGTTGTCTTTGCAACGCTCAGCCTTCAGCCGATCAGCTTGACTCGACCCGATACGTTCAACCGACGACGCGATGATCGTCCGCCCGCTGCCATCCCCGTCACCATCGCCTGGCGCAATAACACCCTGAATGATATTGCGGTTCCTCTTATCCATTTCTCGGCAACGGATCCTTTTGCCGCCACCTTAGCAGACGCAAACGCTGGCAACACCGTTTCAACAACTGAGTTTCTAGGCTTCACGGATTCCGATGGTCCTAAAGATATTCTTTTGGCCGGTGAGTACGGAAACGCATCGTTTTTTGTCAAGCCAGCTATGGTCGACGCAGCAAGCCCGCCAATCGATATACATTATGTCGCCGAGTATTTTTACAACGACGCGCAAGCGAACTACGTCTGGGATTTTGACCTCAGCCAATTAGACCTGTCGTACCTGAGCGATGCCGAAGCCATCGAGGCCATCAACGCATTCAAGCAAGAACGTGGCAATACCGTCGGGGCGTTGCGAAAGGCTTTGATGGAGGGGCTACAGCGAACGGGCGAGACACCTACCAAGGACGTGCTGCAGGCATCGCGCATGATTTTGCAAGAAGTTTTCGATCGCTTCGTTGCCTCTCGGTATACATCCGTGGTCGGATCGGTCTACGCGGATAGCATTGCAACACCCTACCAAGGAATGGTGCTGACACTTTCTGAGATGGGGGGCAGTCGCCAGTATTCTAGTTCGATCTTAGCTGATGGATCCTTTGTTTTCCCGAAGCTTCCTGCCGCAATTTATGCGGTTTCTGTGAGCGGTGGATCAGTGAAGGTTCCGGATGGTTATCAAATCAGTCTGACCGCCGACCAACGCTTAGAATTGTCGATCCAGCTGGAAAATGGACCACGAACCAACGCCGTAACCCTTGCACCACGCCTGCCCAGCGGGGTTTCTCCAGTGACAGCTCCCGCGATTACGATGTTCGGCAAAGTCAATGAGACACTGCGGGGCAACCCGCTGGAGGCAGTGCTTCCACAGTTGACCGGCATCCCTTATCGCGTTGAGATGATTGGCGATGCGCCCCTTGGATTCTCGTTGGCAAGCGATGGCAAGTTTGAATACCTGTCGGACGAAAACACAGCCTTTGTGGTTCATTACGATTTGGTTATCACCGACTTGGAGACGCGCGTCGGTCGAATCCTTGGTACTGAGATTCGTTCGCGCGGTGTGATTGCAATTACCTTGAAGACCAACTTCACCCGCGATGTTCGCGCCTTGGATCCCAACGACATTCTTGGGCCCGTTGGCTTTGGACCTGAAAAATGGGTCTCCGCCTCCG
>JBIKLJ010000197.1:0-9143 GCA_044359895.1 Pirellula sp. | reverse complement strand
TGGGAGTCAGCCCAGATGATGCTGCCTCGCACGCAAAGTTTCGAGATAAGTTTTCACTGAACTTTCCATTGCTATCCGATCCAGAGCACAAAATGGCCGAAGAGTACGGTGCATGGCGAGAAAAGAACATGTACGGAAAGAAGAGCATGGGGATCCAACGAAGCACCTATCTCATTGATGGTGAAGGGAAGATTGCCAAAGTTTGGAAGAAGGTGAGTGTCGATGGCCATGACGCTCAGGTGCTGGAAGCATTGAAAGAATTGGTTAGCGAATGAGCAATGTATTGAATCTTGTTATTCATGGCGCCTCGGGACGAAATGGCAGGCGGCTGATTGCGTTGGGGCAAGCGGACCCGGAGGTCTGTTTGGTGGGCGCGATTGTTCGCAGCAGTTCGAAATACCTGGGGCAAGATGCCGGCAGCCTGGCTGGTATCCAAGCAATAGGCTTACCGATCACCAGTGCGTTTCCAGAGAAAGCCGATTGCGTGATCGACTTCTCATCGCCTGAAGGGAGCCAGCATGCGATTGAGCACTGTGTGGCCAGTCGAATTCCATTGGTGATTGCTTCGACCGGATTGTCGCCCGATCAGATCGACAATATCGCGAAGGCTTCGAAGCATATTCCGGTTTGCTATGCTCCCAACATGAGCGTCGCCGTCAACTTGACCATGAAGCTTGTGGAAAGTGCAGCGAGAGCGCTCCGCAACACTCCTGGTGGTGCTGACGTCGAAATCATCGAACGGCATCATCGCTTCAAAGAAGACAGCCCAAGCGGAACGGCACTGAAATTTGGCCAGATCGTCGCCAAGGAAATGGGGATCGATCAACACGTGCACGGGCGTGACGGTCAAGTAGGAGCTCGGCCGCATAACGAGATTGGCTATCATGCAGTGCGTGTTGGTGATGACGCCGGTCAGCATACCATCGTGTTTGGAATGATGGGGGAAACCATTGAGCTTCGCGTTGCCGCGTCCAACCGAGATTGTTATGCGTCGGGGGCAATTGCCGCTGCGAAGTTCTTGATCGGAAAGCCCTGTCAACAGTATTCCATGTTTGACGTGTTGGGCCTGTAGGGTTTTAGCCCAGACTAGGTCTTGTTATGGCGCGTTGCGATCAAGGTTACTTATGTCGAGTCTGTGGTGAAGAGGTCGAGCTCATCACGGACAGTGAACTGTATCTGCGCTATGTGATCGGCGAGGTGGATCCAGAGACGCTCCATTTGTCGAGCGAATGTCATTTGAGGTGCGCCCCCGCGTTAGCTCAATTCATCAGCGACGAACGCTTTGTTCCTCCAGTGGAGGTGGCAGGTCCATTTTCTAAGAGGGAACTCGACCCAGTCTTTGTCAGCCAGCGTTCCGAACTCTTGAACCGGGGTTACGCCAGGCTCTGGTCGATCCAGCAAGAACGCCGTAAGCCGCTTACCGTGATCGAGTATCCGTTGCCGGAATTCAGCAATAAGTGGCGTTAAGCGAATGCCACGTTGGTAGCTTTCAGTTGTGCGCCCCGCCGAGGCGAGCTCGACGGAAGCGGAACGTGGTCGGTGCCATGCACTGTTCGACATGCACTGTTCGACACGCAGTAGCTCATCCAAGAATCGCGTTGAACAAATGGTTTGCTTTGCGCGAACCTAGACGCTTGTCGCAAGATCATTCCCTCATACGATTTTTCGAAGTGCTTGCAGGGGAATTGGATTGCGCCGAGTAGGGAAGAAACAAAAACAAGCTCCTGAGACGATGCTCGATCAGCATATTCGATCGATTGGTTTTTCGACTCGAGAGCAATACGAGACCTGGTGCCGCGCCTTGGGATTTCCCATCGTATTGCAAAAACACAGGAAGCAGTTGGCAAGAGAAATTGCTGTCGCAAATTCACTTCGGCAAAACTCCCTTCGACACGCACAAGAACCGAGGGCGAGAGACGCGTTGGGCTGGGTCTTGGATGCATGCAATGGTGAAGACCCAGCCAACATTCGCGTTGCCCACATTGAGTATGTTGCGAAAAGATTGAAGCAAGCCGACGCTAGCTGCTCCGCGGAGCGGCCGTCGGCCCAAGTCTTGTTGGATATCGTTCAGCACGTATCGAAACAAAACGCGAAACTGTTTTTTGAACCTGTTCTTGCGTCGCCTCGGTTCACCCAATCCCATGACAACACCTTTCTAGCTGGGCTGATGCTGCTCTCCGCCTATCAGAGCCGATGGATCCGTCCGATCCAGGATTGGAAACCTTGCTCCTACAACCCTCGTCGGCAATTCAGCAGCCTGATCCACCATTTGTTCGATAGACACAGAGAGATGCCGGAGTGCATGATCTCCGCTTGGTTTAGCGGAATGCAAAAGGAAGCGATTTCGCTTCGAGAATGGTGCGTGCAAGTCGGGTCCGGAGCTGGTCTCAAAGGATGCCGGTTGCCAATTCCCTACACGCGGAAGTTATCCAAGAGCTTTTCGTCGAGCCCAGCCGACCTAACGATTCCAGAGGCGCTGCGGTGGGCTCAGGTGCTAAGCTTGGGAGGTTCGAAGCGACTTGCGGACGCGATGGTTGCAACTCGATTGGGGAGCGATTTCTCTCAAGACGATTTCTGGAATACAGTCCTGTCGTGGTTCATTGATCATCCGATGCTGGATCCAGTGCATATCGGACCCGTTATCGATTATCTTCATCAGGAACGGTTCGTTAACGTTGAAGGTGCAAATGGCGAGAATGTGCAAGGTCCGCGCCAACCCAACCTGAGTATGAAAGGAAGGTCGCCGGAATCGCTTCTGGAACAAGTCACGCGATGGCATCGCGAACTCGCGAAGACTTCAGGACAGAAAATCCGAACTTGGAACACGACCAACATCCAACCCTTACGCATGACGGAAGGAACGGTCGGCGAGCCCAACTTCAAGATTTGGACCATTCGAGAACTGGTAACTCAGCAATCCTTGATTATCGAGGGGCGAAAGCTGAAGCATTGCGTCGCGAGTTATGCAAGCTCTTGTGCAAAAGGTCACAGCAGCATTTGGTCTATGGAATTGGAGCAGAGTTCGATGGTAGAGAAACGAGTAACCATCGAAGTGAACCCAGGGACGCGTCAAGTCGTCCAGATTCGGGGCAAGCTCAATCGCCACCCGAACCAACAAGAACTCAACATCATTCGCCGCTGGGCTACTTCAGCCAAGCTGGTGCTGCGTACCTAATCAATTCTGCGCACCTGACTATTTTCAGCAAGTTGATTCGCGTTCAAGCAGAATCAAGCGAAAAGTGGGTGGCGCCATCTCAAGGTAAGGATATCATGGTCATGAATCCTTTTTCTTTGAATTGATTGGGCCAGATGAATGAACCGTTTCTTCTTGCGAACGTCGACCTTTCCACTCTGTTTCGTTGGTTGCTGGTTTTCTTGGTTGTTTTTGGCTTCCGCTGGTGATTCGGCAGAGAAACCGAACGTCTTGTTTTTGTTCGCCGATGATTTCACCTACGAAGCGATATCTGCGTTTGGACATACAGACATTGAAACGCCAAATCTTGATCGTTTGGTTCAACGTGGCACAACGTTTACCCATGCTTACAACATGGGTTCATGGAGCGGGGCAGTGTGTGTTGCAAGTCGCAATATGTTACTTACCGGTCGAAGTGTCTGGCATGCGGAACAGATTTCGGCATCCACCGAAAAGGAACGCAAGGAAGGGCGACTTTGGCCACAGTTGCTGAAGTCTGCAGGCTATGACACCTACATGACGGGAAAGTGGCACATTCAAGCAAACCCAGAACTTACCTTTGACGTCGCGAGAAACGTGCGTCCAGGCATGCCAGAGACAAAAGAAAGTTCTTACCATCGCCCGGTGGAAAACGAAATGGATGAGTGGTCTGCTTCTGACAAATCCCTGGGAGGTTTTTGGAGCGGAGGCAAACATTGGTCGGAAGTGGGAGCCGATGATGCAATCAGCTTTATCGAGACTGCCAAAGACAAACCCAATCCTTTCTTTATGTATATCGCTTTCAATGCGCCACACGACCCTCGTCAATCGCCTCAAGAGTTCTTGGATAGATATCCTGTCGATCGAATCAAGCTTCCCCAAAGTTTCCTCAAGGAATATCCGCACAAGGATGCCATCGGTTGTGGTCCTGATTTGCGAGATGAAAAGCTTGCTCCCTTTCCAAGGACCGAATACGCCATCAAGGTCCATCGGCGAGAGTACTATGCACTGATAACTCATCTCGATCAGCAAATCGGACGCATCCTCGACTCACTCGACAGATCTGGAAAAGCGGACAATACGTATATCTTCTTCACGGCCGACCATGGGCTTGCCGTTGGAAATCATGGATTCTTTGGTAAGCAGAACATGTATGATCATAGCATTCGAGTTCCCTTTATCGTTGTCGGTCCCGAAGCAAAACCCAACCATCAAGTAACTGCTCCAATCTACCTTCAGGATGTCATGGCGACCACGCTTGAGCTTGCACAAGTTCCGAAGCCCTCGACAACGGAGTTTCACAGTGTGCTACCATTGCTTCGCGGGAAAACCGAAGTCTCGAAGTATCCCGCAATTTATGGCGCTTATCTTCATCTTCAACGCTGCGTGATCGCTGACCAATGGAAATTAATCGTGTATCCAAAGACCGGAATCACTCGTCTTTACGATCTAAAAAACGATCCGTTGGAAATCAATGATCTGTCCGATGATTCTGCACAGGCGAGTCGCATCGAAACGCTGCAGAGAGAATTGGTTGGTTTGCAATCGCAGTTGGGAGATTCACTTAGGTTGCAACCGTAGCTTGGCGGCACACTAGCCGGCTCGTAGGCCGTGATCATGCGACCAACGCCGGCAAAAAAACAAAAGAGCCAAACGGTGCCGCCATAGGGAGGGCTCCAACGCGAAGATGGGCCTTGTGCCCTTTTTCGCAATAGGTTTGGTGTGCTAATACACGACAGCCTCATAAGACCCAACCGTGGGCCTCCGGCCCGCGAATGAATGCTGGTACGGCAAGGCAGTTAGCACACCAAACCTTATTGCGACATTCGGGGCAAGCCCGAACGTCGCTATCGGTATCTACGAATAGAGCTGGATCGCTTTGACGATAGCGTCCATGTCGTTGGGAACGGCGATCGCTCGGTTGGCGAACGAAGCTCGCGTAACACCTCGGCTGCCCAGCACTTCGTTGAACTTGTCTTGATCGGTCGTGTGGTAGGCGACTGTTGCCGTCGGGTCTTTCAATTGGTGGCCGGTCAATATGCACACGACTCGGTCGTCCATGCCGATCACCCCTTGTTGCCTGAGCAGCTTCGCACCCGCGACACTTGCCGCGCTTGCAGGCTCGCAGCCGATTCCGCCTGCACCGATCTGAGCCTTCGCATCTAAGATCTCTTGGTCCGTCACTTTACGGACAACGCCATCGCACGCGTCGAGCGCTCGCAAGCATTTTTTCAGGTTCACGGGTTTGTTGATCTCGATGGCGCTAGCGATGGTGTCGGCCTTGATGTTTCCTTTGTCCAGTTCATCGTAATACCAGCATGCGATTTCCATGCGAGGACGCCCGCGGCTCCATCGCAGATTGCGTTGATTGTAAACAACATCCAACGTGTCGGCACCAGCGGCATTGATGACAGCCAGCCGAGGAATTCGGTCGATCATGCCTAGTTCCTTCAGCTCTAGAAAGGCCTTTCCGAAGGCGCTGCTGTTTCCCAAATTGCCTCCAGGCACAACAATCCAGTCTGGGACTTCCCATTGCAGCGATTCCAGAACGCGGTACATGACCGTCTTCTGTCCCTCCAACCGAAACGGATTGATGCTGTTGACGAGATAGATGCCCAATTCCTTGGAAACCTCTTTCACACGAGCCATGGCGTCATCGAAATCGCCGGAGATTTGAACGGTCAGAGCGCCGTATTCCAGTGCTTGAGATAACTTGCCGTACGAGATCTTGCCCGAGCCGATAAAAATGATCGCTTTCATCAATTGAGTCACCGAGCAGTACATCGCAAGGGAGGCACTGGTGTTACCCGTCGATGCACATGCGGCTCGCTTTGCCCCGACCATATGCGCATGAGTGAAAGCGGCGCACATGCCATTGTCCTTGAAGGAACCCGATGGATTCATCCCCTCGTACTGCAAGTACAACTGCCCTGGGCGAATACCGACAAACTTGGCGACTGAATTGGCTTGTTGAAGCAGTGTCTGCCCCTCGCCAACCGTGATCACTCGGTCTTGGGGAGCAAAAGGAAGGAGTTCGTGGAACCGCCAGACGCCACTGAACCGGAGCGGCTCATTCCTTCGAGTCCACATTTGCTGAAAATCACTTAGCCGTTTTGGAACCTGAATTCGGTCCCAGTTGTAGGCAACGTCCAAGAGATCGCCGCATTGAACGCAGCTAGTGTGGACTTCTTCGATACCGTAGGTAGCACCACAGTCCACATTCAAACATCGTTGAAACGCCAAATCGGATTTGACACTTCGTTCTGGGGTAAAGACGGTGGTGGCCATGTTTTTTTCTGGCTTTTGAGTGGGTAATGTGCAATGTCCAGGACATTCGAGACAAGGAAGCACCAACTTTGCTATTGCCCGAGCATCCTCAATTTCGGATTATTCAGCAAGATCGTTGTCATCGGCTAAATCCCCTAAAACACCTAGCTTGCTAGCGGCTATAGTTTAGCCCCTAATATTGCAATTCGGAAACAACAAGCAGAAAAGTCTTATGGAACCATACGCTTCGCCTGTACAGGGTAGGGATTTAGAAAGTATTCCAAAGAGTCGATACGTCCTGTTTTTGTTTTTGGGTATCTTCGGAACGGCCGCCGACCTGCTCTCCAAACAGTTTGTATTCAGCTGGAGAGGCTTACCGGGCGAACTGCCACCATGGTGGGTGATTGAGCCGTATGTAGGAATTGAGACGGCGGTCAATCAGGGTGCTCTGTTTGGACTGGGGCAAGGAAAGGGGTGGTTGTTTGCGATCCTTTCCGTTGTCGCTCTCGTTGGGATTTGCATTTGGCTGTTCGTCTACAAGGCATGCTTATCCCGTTGGATTACAGTCACTATGGGGCTAGTGGTTGGCGGGATTTTGGGGAACCTCTACGATCGGTTAGCTATTCCCGCTTTGCCCGTGCCCTATCGCGGGGGCGTACGAGATTGGATCTTGTTCCGATACCAAGATTATGTCTGGCCGAACTTTAACATCGCTGATTCGCTTTTGGTTGCCGGAGCGATCATGTTAGCTGTCCACACTCTTTTCATGCAACCGTCCCCCAAGGAAGCGAATGCCTTGGGCGATTCAACTGTGGCTTAGCGGGCAGTTGATTTCATGGTACGACGGACTTCCTAGTCCGTCGAATTCCCCATGGACGGACTTGGAAGTCCGTCGTACCGCCCTTACCCAATAACGACTTCACGAAAGCAACGAGCCGTTAGGCTTTAGGTGCTGAAACACTGGTTCTTTGTTTTGAATGTTAATGGTTGGCGGAAGTCCGGTGCCTTTGCAAGTAAACACAGGCGACTATCTGCGTCCTGGTCCGCGGCGGCGGTTGGTTCGCTGGTCTTCTAGGCGATCGATTTCAAAGTCGGCCATCCACATGTCCGTGGCTGATGCTCGACGTTCCTCCCATCGTTGAGTCGATGCTTCCACGGTAGCAAGGTCATTGCCCCTTCCTTCTCCTTCGGGACCACCGGATGAGCGATTGTTGATCAGATTGATTACTGCCAAAACATCCAGCGGCGAAAGACCATTATCACCATCTACATCAAGGAACAAAAATCGATCAGGAATCGCTGGGTCAAACGCAGGAAGCCTAGAACCGCCTGAGCCGGTATTGATTTGATTGATGATCGCAAGCACGTCCAAGGGGTCGACGGAATCGTCGCCGTTGACGTCGAATCGATTGATCAGATTTTGCCATTGAAGGTGGTTTTGCAAATCGAGTTTTGCATCGGATCGTCCAAAACCATGCACTAGTTTGTCGTTCTCTAGACGACTCTGTACATATTTCCATTGGCGGTCGGTAACCAGCGTATCATCCTTATCTGCAATGACCTTTAGCGACTTCTGAGAATTCATGGCGCGGACGCTGGCCAAATTCAGCCGAACTTCCTGACCACCATTGGATGTCAAATCCATCGTCCCCAAGCCGGAGATCGTACCTGTGAATGCGGAGGTGTCGATGGTCGTATTGGTTGTGCTGAATCGAACAGGTTTCGTGGACCCTTCGAAGGTGATTTTGCCAGCCAGATTGGTCGCAGGTCGCACCACGTCGTAAATCGAAGCACTTCCCTCGCCTAATAATTTGACTCGTGCTATCGGGCCAACGGGGGTACTGAGCAACGTTGCTGTGGTCGAGCGTACGGTCAACATCCCGTTGACAATCAGAAGCTCATGATTCCCAATTGCTGAAGCCAAAAGTGTTAGCTCGGGATTTGCGTTCCCGTCTAAAACGTTAACGACATGATCTTCCACTTCGCCGTCGTTTGCAGGGCCGGTTGGACTCAATCCCCCAGCGGTGCTAATTCGAAATCTGGCAAACGTGGATCCCGGTATCGCATTGACCGGTATGGTGAATGGCAGAAGATTGGTCCCTGAAATTACGGCAGTCGAGACCAGAACTTGCTCCCCGAGATCGCTCCAGTCGCCATCTCGGTTGAAATCGATCCAAGCGTCTAGCTTACCTTCGGAACTGGACAGCACAGTGAAGCTGGACACGGTTGCTTGAGTTGAGTTTGCAAGGATAGGCATTCCAAAAACAACACCGTCTTCGTCGTTTCCGGTTGCATCGTCGCTGGTTGCATTGCTCGACGCTGCACCATTAGGTTCCGCATCGACAGCCACCCCTAGTCTCAAACTGGAGATCTTGTGCCTCGCTCCATTCTGCTGCAACGAGGTCGGGTAGCTAGCATCAAAACCTGATTGAGTTGCATTAGGTGCGTCCCCAAAATCGGTTTGGTTAAGATCGATGTAAGTCCAGGCAATTGTATCCGGTTCGATGTTAACTCCACCTTGGGCATCAGTAACGCTGCTAGCTTTGATGCCAAGCCGTACAAGTCCTTCGGCTTGCGCTTGCAGAGTCACATTGAACTTCCCGTCACCAAGATCTACCAACCCGGAGGCGGTTGCATTCAGAAGTGCGAAGTCATCGATCGTGAAGCCCGTTACAGCTTTCGTAAAATCGATCGAGGCGACGAA
>JBIKLJ010000196.1:0-9168 GCA_044359895.1 Pirellula sp. | reverse complement strand
CGCCGTCGGGCCAAGCAGAAGGCATCACCGTGCGAGGCCGAAAGGCACCTGGGTTTCGAAGATAACGATGAAACCACTCGGGTTGAAGTCGCTCAAAGCTGGTCAGTAGGTCGATCCCCTGATTCACATTCGCCGCTTTTCCGTTGAATGGGTGACAGGCTACGCAATTCGCCCCTTTGTCACCTATCAATTCGCGACCTGCCGAGCGAATCAGCTTTTCTTGCTGGCGTTCGCTTTCCTCACTAGGATCGGGATTCGGGATATTCATCTGCGGACCGTCCAACACATCAAGTCGCCTAAAGAGACTTGGCAAGTGCTGTAGATTTGCTGTCCCATACTGTGGCATTCGAGTCACCATGTAGTGGCGAACGCTTTCCCCATCGAAGAGCACTTTCTTCATCCAAGACGGCTTCAGCTTGGCCCCCATCAACGTAAGTGGCGGCGGAATACGACCATCATCGCCAAGATTCATTTCACTTCCCTTGAAGAAGGAATTGTAAGCATCATGCACGCCCCCATAATCGTCCCGAACGTGGCAAGCGACACAGCGATAGACAGTCAGCGTTTTCGCCAGCGCGACTTGGTCGGAATCGATGGCTGTGTCACCTTGGATCGTGGCGTCTTCTCGAATCGCTGCGACAATGGCCTGTCGCTGGTTATCGTCGAGAGCGAAACGAGGGCTTCGATCGTTCATCGTCTTCCCTGGCACCGTGGTCTTCCCTGGCACCGTGGACTTCTCTGGCACCGTGGTCTTCTCTGGCACCGTTGTCTTCTCTGGCGCCGTGGTCTTCTCTGGCACCGTGGACAAGCAACCAGCGGTAAAGTCCGCCGTCTTGAACGAGCTCGGCTTGAACGAGCCGACTGGCGGAGCAGCTTCGAAGCCCTTCAGTGAATGGCACGCTGCGCAATTCAATTCTTGAAAGTGTTTCTTTCCGGCAGCCACCAACGCAGCGTCGGGAACCATGGGATTGCTAGGCTGTGTCTGCTCGCCTACCAGATACCCAGCGATGGCAAGCGATTCGGAACGCGTCAGTTTCATGTCAGGCATGCGGCCTGAGCTGCGAACGCGTAACGGTTGAAACAGGAAATCGCTCAGAGACTTCACGCTGTACTTTGTTGCGACATGTTCGAGAGGAGCCGCCATGGGCTTGATTGCTTGGCTGGCCGCTCGTGCTGGATCTTTATCTTCCTCTTCAGCTTCCTCTTCGTCTTCGTCGTCGACCAGACTGTTGTGTTTGGGGTTCTTCTGCGATTCCGAATTCGATTCCTTAGGCCCGTGACAAGCGACGCAACCCACAGAATGAAATAACTCTTTGCCTTGCGCGCGATCCAATGGTCCCGTAGGTTCGAGAGGCTCGAACGAAGCTGCGGCTGTCGACTGGGCAATCAAGAAGTGAGTCATCGCTTCAGCAATCTTCTTTCGCTCCGATTCTGAGCGTAACCCCAGAACGTCTGGCATCGTCGTTCCAGGATGAGCCGTTAATGGGGACGCAAGGAATTTTTGCAAATACTCGGATGTGACTCGTGTGCCTACTTCTGCCAAGTCCGGCGCTGTCTTTTCAGGAATAGCATTGCGTGCAATATCGGTATGGCAAGCCGCGCAGCGCAGTTCCGAAATCAGCAAACTCCCAGATTGAACCTGCGTCAAAGGGTGATTTCCAGGCAAGGCCGGATCCCCTGCGGAAGCCATCGAACTGCTTAGCAACAACAACATCGCCAGGAAGGCATTTCTCATGGTCGTTTCGATTGCGAGGTACTGATTACTTGCCATGAAGTCAAAAATCATCGGTAGTAGGAAACGGGCTGAGGTTTGACACCGAGTTCATCGTAGTTGAAGCCACTCTCCAGGGGCTGGTAGCTGCCCACGATATCCACACTTCGGGTGTCGGAGATCGATGCCTCCATTTGGAGACCCCAATAGGTGGCATTGATCAAGAGACGGCGCAGGCCAGGATTTTTCAAGTCGATGCCGCTTCCCATGGTGCAATGAAAGACTCGTGCTGTTTTACCACCGCTGGTCTGCCAAGGCTTTACCCAAGCGACAGGAAGCGGCTGAAGTTTTTCGTTCGGCAAGTCATCTGGTTTGCGACCCATCAACGGTTGCCCCCATACTAGTGCGGAGCAATCTGCCGGCAAGCTCGTTCCCTCTTGGTAGGTGCGATAGACGTCGGAGTCGCCCCAAATGTCGCTGACGCCCGTCAGAATGGGATGCTGAGTGTGATCTTGGTCGAAAAAACCACGCGTTGAGTCCGCATGCCAGTTCCCATGGTGATTGAGAAAGGTACCGCCAAGCACATCCTCGCCCCAACGTATTTGTTTGCCATGGATCTTGTAAGGCAGTGGACCGCGAAAACCATGATTGGCGGTACGAAGCGCGATGAAAGGTTTGCCCGAGTCAACATAGTTTACAATCTGTTCCAATTCGGACTTTGGCAACGTCAGCAGGCGAGTGAAGAAGATCACCAAGTCCGCTGAAGCAAGATGTTCCAGGCCAGGAATGTGGTGGTCTTGGAACGAAGCCTCCTTTCCCTTCTCGGGATAAACCGGCAGCGTTGGATCGACGTCGCCTTTGTCATTCACAGCGAATAGAACAGTGCAATCGAATCCATGATGCGTGCTGAGAATCTTCGCCATCATTGGCATGGACTGTTCGCTGCGATACTCTTGCTCGGCAGCGATGAGCACGATGCGCTTCCCCTTCCCCGGACCATCGACACCGGAATAAGTTAGCCACTGCTTGTCGTTCGACGACGTAGGCTCTAGCTCCTGATCCGTGCCGAGCTGGAAGAAAACCGCGTTGGTTGCTTCACTGCGCGCCTGAACAACATCATTCTTTCCATCTGCATTGAGATCGCCAATCGCGATTCCGTAGACAGCACCGTTCCCATCGCCAAACGTCAGTTCCTGGTACTGGCTACCAGTTCCGTCGTTCAAAAAGATGCTACTTCTACCTTGGGAATACCCAACGACCACATCGAGTCGTTGATCCTGGTTCATGTCTCCGACCGCGATGGAGTACGCATCCCGCTTTGGATCTCCAAGAGAGATCGTCCCGGAGAAATTTCCCTTCCCGTCGTTCATGCAGACCATCGTTCCCAATTGATCATCACCGACAATCAGGTCCATAGCTCCGTCGCGGTTCAAGTCTCCCGTGGCGCAAGCGCGGGTCGAGCAGACAGCAGGACCAAAGGTAGTCATGCTCGAAAAGTTCATTTTTTGGTCATTGAATAGCACTCGGCTCGCACCACCATCGCGGTGTGGAACAGCAAGGTCTATAAAACCATCGCCATTGAAATCCGCGGCTACGATCGTGGTTGCGGATTCAGAAGGTATGACACTCCAACTGTCTTTTGGGAAGTTCCCATGACCATCATTCAGGATGACATAGCTGCGACTTTTTCGATTGGCCACTATCAGATCCAGGTAATGGTCTCCATTCATATCAGCGAGTCCGACATTGCGTGTATTCCAGGATGCATCACCCCAGGTAACAGCATTTGCGAATACCCCTTGCCCCTCGTTTCGATAAACGATTTTCTGGTCGGGTTTGTCATTACTGACAACCATATCTAAGTCGCCATCCCCATCCAAGTCTCCTAATGCTGCGGTGTAGCTACGGTCTGGGCTGTCTGCCAGGTGGGTGCCTTGAAAATTGCCCTGCCCGTCATTGATTAGCACGCGATTGTGAAGCGGCCAGTGCCTTCCCTTGGCCAAGACGATGTCCTGATCGCCGTCGCCATCCACGTCACCGATACTTGCATTGGCAGAGGTTTCCTTCGACTGTTCGAGATCGACTTGCTTGAATGCGATGCTAGGGGACTTCGGAACCGTATTCGATTGACTTGTGGACTTGGTGCTAATCGCTGGCACATCTTGAATGCAATAAAGCTTGCTCCAGCTTCGCAGGAACAATTGGTTGTCCACAGCGACAGGCGAAGCATCGATGGTATCGTCCAGCTCATTGGTTGCGACAATATCCAACGTCTCATTGTCTTTGACCACCAAGGTTGTTCCTTCGCGACTAGTGAAGTAAAAATGACCGTTGGCTAAAATGGGTGACGCATACATGGAGCGGATGCCCGTCAACCGAGTTCGTTCCAGAATCGCTTGGCCCGTACTGGCATCGATGCAGCTGAGCACATTCGTATTGCCCGACGTGAGCAGCAGTCTGGAACCACTGAGAATGGGTGAGGGGACATAAGGGGTCCCTTGCTGGATCTTCCAGTCGATTGTAGGGCTGTCCGTAACATTGCCTCGCGACTGGAGTGGGATGGAACAGGCGAGCGACCCACGATAACCGCTCGTACAAATGGCCGAATCGCGGAACCGTATCGGCGAAGGAATTGCATTCACCGTTTGGCCTCCGCATTCCCACAGAAGCTTTCCGTCGGTCGCATCATAGCTCTTGACCGAACCCGTTCCGTTAACGACGACCTGTTGCTTGCCTTCATAGGTGGTGACAAGCGGGGTGTTCCACGAACTGACTTCGCCAGCACGATCCACTTTCCAGCGAATCTGCCCCGTTTGCTTATCGATCGCGGCGATGAAGGATCCTTCTTCCTGATCCCAATTGATGATCAAAGCATCCTGAGTCAATGTTGGCGTGACAGCTTCTCCCCAACCGCTCCGAGTGCGCATATCGCCCAGATCCATGTTCCATATCAGATCCCCATCCAGCGAGTAGCAGAAGACACCTCGAGATCCAAACGAAAAGTAGAGTCGCTCACCATCCGTCGTCGGGGAGCCCGCCGCATAGGTATTGGTATCGTGCTTGCCTTCGTGCGGGACTTGTTCGATCGCGATTCGCTGCCAAAGCTCCTTCCCTGATCTGCGATCGTAGCTGGACACCACGAATTGGTAAAAGAACTCATCAGGAATTGTTTTCGCGCGTTCGTCATTCACAATCGCAGTTGCACTTTTACGTTCCGTCTTTACCGCTGACAGTATGAAAATTTGATTACCAAACACGATGGGTGTAGCGGAGCCTTCTCCGGGTAAGTCCACTGTCCAAGCGATGTTCTTGGATTTATCCCACTGCATGGGAGGCATTGCATGGGTTCCCGTATGCCCGTCTGCGCTGGGGCCTCGCCAGTGGACCCAGTTTTCCGCAGCTTCTACATGTTTGGTCGGGATGGTCTGGATGGTCGCTAAGACCGATACGTAGACGAAGATCGCCCACAGTCGTTGGATGGCACCGTAGATCGTATTATTGTTCATGGTTGAAAGATCTGGGAATTCCCTTTACTTCGGCCCGGACGGCAAATTGTGTAGCAAGTATCTAAGAATGTGCATTCTAACATGCACCAGGGTACCATCCCCCTCGCGCAGGCCATGATCCCGATTGGGATAGACCATATAGTCGAACGGTTTCCCAAGGGCGATCAACTTATCGACCAACCCTTCGATGATTTGAATATGGGTGTTGGTCTCGCCCGAACCTGTCATGATCAGCAGCTTTCCTTGGAGCCCCTCGGCAAAATGAATAGGGGCAGAGTGTTCATAACCCTCGGGGTTGACGTCGCGATCTCGCATGAAGATCTCCTGAAACCATGCGTTGTAAAGATGGGGTTGCGGTTTCGGGACAACCGCGATTCCGACATGGTACGAATTCGGCTTACGAAACATGGCGTTCAGCGTATTCGAACCGCCACCGCTCCAACCCCAGATTCCGACGCGGGACAAGTCGACGAAAGGGCATTGCTTTGCGAGCGCTTGCAAACCTGCTTCTTGCTCTTCGGTCGACAATGGGCCCAAGCTTCCAAAAATCGACCTTCGCCATGCGGCACCTTTGGGCGCAGGGGTTCCTCGATTATCGATCGATACCACGACGTATCCCAATTCGGCAACCACGCGATGAAAATCGATCTGAGCTGCTCCCCATTCATTCAACACGGTCTGAGCATGAGGCTCGCCATAAACATAGATAAAGATCGGATACTTTTTTGATGCATCGAAATCCTTGGGCTTGATCATCCAAGCATCGAACACAATGCCATTGCCGATGTCGAGCTTAAGGAACTCGGTTGGGGAAGTGCCAATCGACTTCATCCTTTCGCGAATCTCTTGATTGTCTTCCAAGGAACTTACAACGCGATGCGAATCGATTTCGACAAGCGTATGCACCGGAGGTGAGTCCAAAGTGGAGAAAGTATGAATTGCCCACTTGGCATCGGGTGAAAACAGGTATCCATGCGTGCCGACTTGATCTTTGGGCGAAATGCGTTGCGCTTCTCCGAGGCCTTCTAGCGAAACGCGATACAAGTACTTCTGCGTTCCATCATGGGGAGAAGCGTAGAAATAGTACCACCCGCGGGCTTCATCGATCACCGCGCGATCGATCAAATCGTAGTCACCCGGAGTCAGCAAAACTGATTCTTTTCCATCGCGTGAGCAACGATAGGCATGCCTCCATCCATCCTTTTCGCTGATAACGACAAACTCTTTGCCTTCTCGAATCCATACTAGGCCCGAGTTCTTACCCTGACTCGATTCTACCCATGCCTCGTTCGTCTCCGAATAGATCGTTTGAACTTGGCCGCTTGAGTTGATGAGCAGGAAGTCGCGTCGATCTCGAAAGCGACTGAAGCGTTCGATGAGCACTTCGTCGGAATTTCCTGCCCACTCCACTTGCCCCAAATAGATTCCTTCTTTGGGACATTCGATGGGCAGCCAACGCAAGTTCGTTCCGTCTGCGTTTACTACTCCTATGCGTAGCTTTTCTATGTCCCCACCCACTCTTGCAAAACGATGCTGTTGCACTTCAGGGTAGGATGGATCGCCTGGTACCAGTACGGACCTGGTTCGAACATCGGTATAATCAGCCTCGATGAACATGACTCGCGATCCATCTGGGCTCCAAACAGGATCGCGGTAATCCACAGTCCGATCGGATGCGTTGGAGACCAGCAAGATTTCCGTTTGATTCTTTGGATCGACGGCTACGAGCTTTGACGCTCGCGATTCGAGTCGGAAATCGCCTTGAGATGAAGGACGGTTGGCGTTGGGGTCGGCATTCCTTTCCTCCGTTCCCAAAATTCTTCTTTCGCCCGATTGTGCATCATGAAACCACTGGACCGGCTTCATGGTCGTCGGGTCGACTCCGTCGAGCACCAATCCGGAGCTATCGCTTCGCCAAGTTGGCTGAAACTTCTTTGCCCGGTACTCACCGCGCTCGTAGATGGACTTCAATCGAGCATTCGCATGAGCTTGCCAATGGGATTCGTCGATAGATTGTGCAACTGCATCATGAAGCGTTAGCAAAAACGAAAGGGAAAGAAGCAATGCATGCGTCATGGAACGATGCAAGGTGATCTCAACATTACGACCCATGGAAGGAGCTCTCCGACGAATTCATCTAACAACGAGGCAGGACAGAATGGCCTGATGGTAATTCGTGGGAATCATCATGTCTTGCACGCTAGTCCTTTTCGACCATAGAAATGCGCACAATTGGAACCAGCCCCTTGCTCAACTACTTCCGCCGATTTTATCGCCGCTTGAAAATGGCAACCTTAAATTGAGCAGCTTGCGTTGTTCGAAGTTGAGGCGGAGGCCTTGATTTGATTCCAAGGCATTTTCGCTAACATCATACCCATGCCACAGGTATCGGTAACCCCCGCGAACACCAATCCGGCGCCGACAAAAGCGGATAACCCTATCCAGTAAGGATGCACCAAGAAGCCTAATGCGGCACCCGCAAAGACCATCGATCCTGCAGCAATGCGAACCTGTCGTTCCAGCGACATGACCTTTTTGCCCCGTATCACCGGGATGCCCGATTCTGTGCAAGCCATCGTCCCGCCAACCACATTGATCACGTTGTTGAAGCCAGCAGCTACGAATTTTTCGCAAGCCTGCCCGCCGCGCGATCCGGATCGGCAAATAACGTATAGTGGCGAATCCGATATCCCGTTACGGGCCGATTGAATCGCTTTCGGGTCGAGCCGATCAAGAGGATGATTGCGAGCCATTTCAACATGCACTTCTTGGAACTCGACTGGTGTCCTGACGTCGATTAATTCGATCTGACGGCCAGATTGAATCAAGCTTTTCAGTTCGGTAGCGGTGATAGTTTGGTAGGATGCGACCATGGAAGTTCTTCCAAAAAAGAGGATGATTCAGGTTTACCTAAGGATAGAGCCACAACCGACAGAAAGGTTACAACGGTTTTTGGCTTTGTTGAAAAACACGCCAACGAATCACAACATGGAATACGCTGAAGCAGTCGCAGATGTTTTGTCCAGTTGGCAAATCCAGTTGAAGCGGATACCTAGCTTCAACAAAATCCAACTCATCATCGTCGGGACGATCAAATCGATCTTGAGAAGAACTCATTCGGGCTTCATGGGATTTCTTAAAAACGCTCGCGTTCGAAAAGCTTATCAAGAGTATTCGAACCAAGGGTATTGGTCAACTTTGGATGGCCCTGAAGGTCAAATTGATTCGCTCGCCAACGTTTCGTTTTGTTTTTGGGACTTCATGTTGCCAATATTGCTGCATGGTGCCCGCCATGATGATCAGGGTTCCATGCCCTGCCAAAAACGTCTGGGTTTGTCGTGTTGCGTTGTGTCGGATACGGAACTTTCGAGTCGCCCCTAACGAAAGCGACCCAATCACATTCCCCATTTCCGGTTCATCATCAGCGTGCCATCCCATGCTGTCTGCCCCTGAACGATAGCGATTCAGCAGGCAGTAGTTGTATTCCCCCTGAACCGCTTCGATCTTCTCTTTGATTTCCAACAGGGTGTTGGTCCAAGGTAAAGCGACATTATCCGTGCCGGAATAACGATAGGTGATGCCTTGATCGCCATACGACGCAATCAATCTTGGCTGCATATAACCGAAGATACCAGGCTTCTGCTCCCAGGCGCAATGATCACGCAAGTCCAGAAAATACCGATCCGCTACATCCTCGGGTAGAAAAGCATCGTCATATAGCAAGACACCACCGTCTTGCAGCTGGATCGTGTTCATGGCTTTAGGCTCAGTTATGCCAACACTTCGCGAATGATCTTTCCTTCATCCGTTGGCCCGATCAACCGGTTGTTCAGCCCTTGGTAGGCAAAGCTGAATCGGTAGGGGTCAAATCCCAAGAGATGCAAGATCGTGCATTGAAGATCTCGGATCGAAGTTTTATTTTCAGTAATGTAATATCCAATCTCATCGGTT
>JBIKLJ010000195.1:0-9231 GCA_044359895.1 Pirellula sp. | reverse complement strand
GTCCAGAAATTCGTCGTTCATAGACGGATATTGTAGAGCCCGCGTTAAATCTTGGTAACGGGTCGTTTAGGAGCGGGTGGCTTCAGCATCCTCGCTTGTTCGTCCTGGGCCGGGGTCGGAGTATTGTTGGCAGGAGCGTTGTTCATCCTGGGTGGCGGGGCAAGGTCGGTGAACGACTCGGTCCATTCCCAGCCCATTTTGTGGTCCAGTTCTCGTTGAGCCAGCAAGGCCCAGGGAGTTCCCTTATGCTTTTCGATCACGCCGATAAGTAGTTCTTGAGCCAGCTTTGCCTCCTTCTCCAGCTTGCTATCGACCGAGATCGAATCGGTGGCTTGAAGATTCCAGGTATTGCTTTCTGGCTTTTGGAAGTTCATTCCTCGTTTCGCTTTCGCCAACATCGCATTGTACGATTCCGCCCGCACCTTCGCAGCCAACGCGGTTCCGTAGGAAAGGTCAAAGCTGGCAAGCCAACGCGGTGAGGTCTCTTTGCTTCGGAGCTTTTCGCCCTCGGCAAGAATCATGCACATGTTCATGAGTTCTGGAGCGAGCCGAGCGGATTCTTGTTGAGCTTCTGTCAATTCGCCCACGAAACGGGCTTCATCGCGTTTTACGAACACTTGCTTAGGTTTGTCGAGCGTTCCGACACGCGACAACCGAGACGCTTGTATCAATGCGACTCGCATCGGGCTCTTCTTGACTCGGGATAGATACTCGTTTTCGCTCACATAATCAGGGCGATAGCGGTCCATAACATCGGGTGAAAAGAAGTAACTCATACGGGACGCGAACGCTTCGATCTGACCTGCATCAATTCGTTTTCCGACCGAACGATTGGGGTGGATCGAAAAATAGATTCCTCCTGTTTCGTAGCACATGCGCGACAGTGCATAGGGGCCAAAGCCCGAATCGATGACAGGTTCTTCAAAGTAGTTGTCCTGGTAGCCCAGTTGCACTCGTTCGGGAAACAGAGTCTCTGGGCCTTGATCGACTTGTCGCCAGTCAGGGGTTTGATCGTATTTGGGATCTGGGTCCACAAACTTGATGTAGGTGAACTCGCGTCCAAAGGGGGCGGGCACGCCGAGAACGTGCGACTGAATGCCAAATTTCTTGCACAGGGCGATTGCTTCTTCTGCCTTTGGTAGGTCGTCCCCTCGCTCGTCCGTGATCGTAATCAAGATCACATTGCGTTCAGGGTCCGATGCACCTCGGGAAGTTCTCATGCCTTTGTATTTGTCCGCGACGGTTTTGATAGCTCCAAAGACCATTTCCACACCCGATTCGTCTACTTCGATTTGATCGATGGCGTTTCGGATTTCTTCAAGATCGGGAGTTGGTTTTTTGGTCAGGAATTGAACATCGTTTCCAAAGGAAACAATCGATGTCAGCAGAGAGTCTTGATCGCTGTTGGCCCCGCCTCGTTTTCGCTTTTCGGTTTGGACGATGCCTAGTTCTTCGTAGATTCGGTCAAAACGGTCGCGAATTTCCTTGCGGCGTTGCACCATCGAAATGGAGCTGTCAAAAATCCAAACCACCAAGGTTGGGCGTTGTTCGATGGCCCGAAGCAGTTCGTAAGTGATGCGATCTACAGCGCCCTCGGTACCAGTTTCGCCCACTCCGGTCATTCCGCGTACAGCCTGTTTGGCATCGGTCAAACCGATGGCCTCTTTGATATCGATGGAGACATGGACGTTGCCATTGGGCATCACGACATCAACGGGCATCGTTGGTATTTCAGAAACTTCGGCCAGCGATTCTGCAGCCGACATCGCCATATCGGTGATGCCGATCGAATTCGCGCCGATTTCCTCTGAGGGGGCTTCCGAGTAGGCGATATCGTTCACCACATCCAGCGGCTGAAGCTCGTCAGCGATGGGTTCCGATTCGATAAAAATGGACAAGATTTCTGGCTGGCTTACAACGGTGTAAGAAGCCAAGCCTAGCACGATGACAACGTGGACGACCATGCTGATCAAGAAGGATTTGGTTTCTGGGTCTAGCCAGCCACTTTTCCCTTCAATGTCATCCTCTTCATCGTCATCGTCATCTTCGTCGCTGTCGTCGTCTCCACCCTCATCTTCCTCATCGAAGTCGTCGTCCTCCAGTTCATCATCTTCGAGGTCATCATCGTCTTCGAATTCTTCATCCTCATCCTCCACAAGTTTTTCTTGGGAACTTTGGGTGTCCAAGGAATGTTTGCCCAGCGGGGCAACGGTGCCTCCGTCGTTCTGTGGATTAGCTTCTTGGAGCTTGTTCGTGAGGTTACGGATTCGTTTCAACATGGAACGGAACTCGATGGTTGCGATCTTGGGAACCCACAGGGAGGGGAAATCGGCAAATGGCTGTTTTGAAGGCAGACGTTACCAGCTTACTCTATTGTCTTGTGGGAAAGCGGGTGGTTCAACTGCAATAGTTTTCGAGCTCCCCCACAAATACTCATTTTTCGGGGTTCGGCTGGTAATTTTCAACCGGGTTTCATGGAAAAACGCTGTTTTACGCATTTTTGCCCACCCAATCAGCCCGAAAGTCGACCCAGCTTCCTTTTTCGACTGTTTTCGCTATCCCATGCGAGCCTGCTTGGTGGCAGGGGGCTTATTGAGTGAGAGTTTACTAGCCTGGAAAAATCTTTCCGAAAATTTTGGCTTCCTGCGCAGCAATGGCGTTTCGAGCACGTTCCCCTAGTGAATTGCTTATTGTTCAACGCTAACTCCGGGGGATTCCGATGTTCAATCGCCTACCAAAAAGATCTTTTCAAAAACGAATCAATGGGACTCGTCGCAGGCCTTCTTTCGAAACGCTGCAGCCCAGGGAGCTCATGGCTATCGATTTCGTAACGTCAGTACAGCCTGCAATCGATATTTCTGCGGAAGAGCAATTAATGATCGAGCTGGTCAACCGAGCTCGAGCAAATCCCGGGGCCGAAGCCGCTCGGTATGGGATCGATTTAAATGCAGGTCTTTCGGGGGACAATCGGGTCAATTCCTCCAGCAAGGCCCCACTGGCTCCGAACGCAGCTCTTCAAGTAGCTTCTGCGCTTCATTCGACCGACATGTTGATTCGAGATTATTTCTCCCATGATGGCAAGGATCCAGCACCGAATGGTAAAACACCTTCAAACCGAGCGGCTTCCGCGGGCTACAACGGCGGGGCCGGGGAAAATCTTTCGCTATGGCCAACCAACGGACGCGACCAAGAAACAAATGTTTTAGGTTCGCACCAGAGCCTGTTTGAAAGCCCTGGCCATCGCAGCAACATGCTAACGGAATCGTACAAAGATATTGGGGTAGGGATTGAAACAGGCGACTACTCGGGAGACCTTTTCCAAGGGCACACACATCTGACCATGCTGACGACGGAGAAATTTGGTCTTGGAGACCCAACTCGAAAAGCCGTTACCGGCGTTGTCTTCAATGACACGACTGTGGACAACGACTTCTACAATTTAGGCGAAGGCGTCAGCGGCATGGAGATTATTGCTATAAAGTCGACCGGCCAGCGTTTCTCGACCGTCACTGGCATCTCGGGCGGCTATGCCTTGCAAGTCCCTGTGGGAAGCTACCAAGTCTACGCTTCCAATGGCGCCAAGCCCCAACAATTCCTTGGCTCGGTCGAACTTAGTACAGCGAACGTAAAACTGGACATGATGACGGATAGAGTCCCTGCAACACAACAGCTAGATGCGAATAGAGATGGTGTGGTAAGCCCGCTCGACGCGTTGATGGTAATCAATTTCCTGAATCAAGATCCGGCCGAGGTTCATCCAACGATCTATCCGACTTGGCTAGATGTCAATCAAAATGGTTTTGTCGAATCTACGGACGTCCTGATGGTGATCAATGAGCTGAACCGTAAAGGACCCAACACGGCCGGGGGACCTTCTGCTGAAGCGGAGGCCAAGGTAGAAACCACTTTGCCTCCAATGGAAACCAGCGCGTATTCAGCATGGGCTTCCTACGATGCAAGCCAGTTTTCGTCCGAGCTGATTCGGAAAGCACGAAGATAAAATGATCATTGCGAAAGGTAACCGGAATGAGTTTTGAGAACGCTGGCTCCACGATTATGTCAGTCCTGATTGGGCTTGCTGGTCCTGATGATCAAGCGAAAAACCTGTACATGGAGCGGTTTGTGTTGCAATACTCGCAACCGCTTGTGGATTTTTTATGCAAAGCCAAATCGCAAACAGAACAGGATGCTTTGGATCTCGTCCAGTCGTTTTGGATTTCAAAGCTCCTTCAGCCACCACCCAACGAGAACCTTGTAGCCAAGTTTTTGTCCACCAAAGACCGACCTGAAATGGAACGTTCCCCTTCGTTTCGCCAATATTTGTTACGATCGGTTTCAAACCAGTTGCTGGATTCCCTTCGTCGGAAAAAGCGCCATGGTGACCAAAGTCTGGACGATCATGAGGGATTGAACGTCATCAGCCGTCGAGATGTCGATCTCTTTGACAATGCATGGGCCAACCGACTTTTGAGAATTGTCGTTAACAATGTTCGCGACGAGTGTTGTCGGAGCAACCAGATGGACATGTGGGATTTATTCGTTAGGCAAATCATGTTGCCTCGTCTGACCAGTTCCACACCACCTGGCTACGCCGAGCTGGCAAAGGAGCTCGGGTTTCGTAATGCTCGATCTGCTTCTAACGCGGTTCGCACCCTGGTTCGGAAGTTCCAAAGCCACATGAAGCATTGCATTGCAGATTACCTTCCTTTGAGTTCGCAGGCAGAGTCCGACGAAAGAATAAGCGACGAATTCGATGAGATGATCCTGGTGTTATCCAAACCAGGTGCGCTGGATCATGCCATGTTTGACGATCTACTCCAGGACCGAAAAGTCATCCCAGGGACGGCAAACACTCATGTTAGTCACTTTTCTATTTTAAGTGACGCATTGGACGATGGCTTTTTGGTGGCTCCCGAAAAGACACTGTATGCTTCGGTTGCGGATGTTGAGTGTCGTTGGATGCAAATTCTCGAATCGAGCATCGGACTTTGGTTGAAATCGCTCGGCAATTCGCCGGAGCTGCCATCGGATGTTACCTTTGCATCGCTTGCCCGTGGCGAATTTTTTACAGAACAATCGATCATGGATATTCGCAACGTTGCGAAGCGCGCAGCACGTGAGCCCGACGACGAGCCGGTCGTTCTGTACGGCTTAATCTACCTTCTTTCGATCGCGGTTGGATTCGAACATCATCATCGTATCTTTTCATCGGACACAGTTCCGAAAATCAAGAAGCGAATGACCCAATTGTTAGCACAACCTTGGATCGACCCGAGTTCGAAAAAGACCTTATGGTCTTTTGTGGATACACAACTGGAAGACTAATCACAACCAGCCACAATCGTTCTTGGTAGAACTTTTGAGCGATTTTGAGCCAAGAGCATAACATAAGGAATCACTCGGGGATGACCCACGCAAACTTAGATCGTTCTGTAATTCTTGCTCTATTGGCATTCCAAAACAAATTTGTCACTCGGCAACAGCTTGTCGATGCATTTACCGTTTGGACACGCGACCCCAACAAATCACTTTGCGACATGTTAGTGGATCAAGGATCGCTGCGCAAAGAAGATCGTGAGCGACTTGAGCAAATGTTAGCTGCATTTTCGAAGCAAGGAACCCCGGGAAATCAATCGCTAGAGCTCTTCTCCACTTTTTCTACGCTGCGAGAGGAACTTAGCCAAATCGCGAGCCAGTCCGGTTCTCAAGTGAATGGAATAGATTATTTTTCGAGAACCATCGAATTCGGAGAATGGTCTCAAGGGGCGACTGCCTTTACTGCAAAAGGAGGAATTGACCGATTTCGTATCGTCAAAGAACATGCTCGAGGCGGCTTGGGGGTCGTGTTTGTGGCGGAAGACAAACAGCTTCGCAGAGAAGTTGCACTCAAGCAGATTCGGAGCGATCGGGCGGATATGGAGCCTTTTCGTCAAAAGTTCCACTTCGAAGCGGAAGTAACAGGTCAGTTGGAGCATCCGGGGATTGTACCAATCTACGCGTTGGGATCCGATGACCACGTTCGCCCCTTCTACGCGATGCGTTTCATTCAAGGCGAAAGTCTTAAGGAAGGCATCAAGTTCTACCATCAAAATTCCTCCAAGAAGTCGGCACGCTTTGACTCCAAAGAACTACGCCAGTTGCTTCGGCGATTCATCGATGTCTGCAATGCGATTGATTACGCGCATGCTCAAGGAATTCTTCATCGTGACTTAAAGCCTGGCAACATTATGCTCGGTCGGCATGGCGAGACCTTGGTTGTCGACTGGGGGCTAGCGAAGGCAATCCGCCCAAACAAAAACATGCCTTCGCATGGCAGTTCAAGCGACATGGAATCTCATGCGAGGAAAAGGGGTCAGGCCTCTTTGATTCGATTAACATTTGTTTGCGCCGGTGGTGTTGAGTCGTAGAAGCATGATAGAGGCTCCTCAGTAGATGCCAGGCATGAATCGGTTCCGCTGCCAAGTCGCAAAGGAGATCATGCGGTGCGATTATGCGGTACCACCCAGGGCTCGCCGTCGAGCCCCATCCCTTTCCGTTGGGTTCACCCCAATCGGAAGCTACAATTGGAAGCTACAAGCGACGCTCCCTATTGAAATCTCATTTTCGTTTTGGGCCTACCTTTGGCTCATCCCGGTCGGAGCCAGCGTTCGCGTCTGTTGGTAGCTTTCAGTTGTGTGCTCCGCCGAGATAAACTCGACGGAAGCGGGTGCTGGCTCAATGGCAGTGGTAGCTCTCAGTTGTGTGCTCCGCCGAGACGAGCTCGACGGAAGCGAGAGCCGGCCCCGTGGGATGCGTGTTTTTTTCGTACTCTTACTCGATCAAAGTATTTCGAGCCAAAGCAAAGGAAATGTAACCAACAATGGATCGGCCAAGAGTCATGTTGCGCCTAAAGCACCTTCAGCGTTGTTGCAAGCTGTTCGATCGTACCGCAATTGGCAAGCATGCCGCCGTTCGCTCGCACATCGTTTCACGTACAGTACCGGTCGGCATTCGTGGATGGCACCATCCGAAGTGCTCCTGTGTCGCAAGCCGGTTTTCACGTAGCAGCGTTTCGGAGACTAGCAGCAAATCGTCGGACCGCGTTCGCTAGCGTTCTCGCCTAGGGGGCTTACTGGGTGCCTCCGTGATAGGCGTTTGCTTAGCTTAATCCGGCGATCGGTTCGCCGAGATAGATTTGGTGAGGCCTATCGGTTGCGTCTTTCCAAATCGCTGTTTGCGGAATCCCAAGCGCATGATAGATCGTGGCGGCAAAGTTCTCAGGCTTCACTGGCTGTTCTGCCGGGTATGCCCCTTGCGCATCCGATTTCCCAACAACGGTCCCACCGCGAATGCCTCCCCCGGCGAAGAAGACCGATTGGACCGCTCCCCAATGGTCGCGTCCGGGAAGTTTGTAATGTTCCGGCAACAACGTAATTTGCGGCGTGCGACCAAACTCGCCCGCCATGACAATGAGCGTTTCGTCCAATTCTCCCGTCGATTGCAAATCGTCGATCAATGCCGACAAGGCTCTGTCCGTCGGCGGAAGCAGTGCGTTCTTGAGATGCGGGAAAGCGTTGCCATGGGTATCCCAAGTCTCATCGTTGCCAAGATTCACTTGAACTAAATTAACGCCTGCGGTCACCAGTCGTCGAGCCATCAACAAGGACCAACCGAACGAGTTACGCCCATAACGGTCCTGGGCCGAATCCTCCGCTCGTGTTACATCGAACGCACGTTGAAGAGAGCTCTCCGTCAGAAGCGAAACAGCGCTCTGGCGAAACCGATCAAACGATTGGGTTTCAGCATAATGAGCTAATTTTGACTGCTGTTTGTTAAGTGAGTCAAGCAATTGAAGCCTGCCATTCATTTCTTTCATCCCCAGCCCCTCAGAAAGCGTTATCTGCGGTGCTTGAAACAGTCGATCGTCTGCATGGCCACGGTCTTGGTGATCGAACCGGTATTCAGGAAACGCGCCATAGGAAGAGCTATGAAACGGCGAGGCTTCGATCATCCACGGATCATGCATCGCGCCCATCTCGCCCGCATGCTGGCCGGGTATCATCCGGCCGGATGAATGAACCAATCGCTCCGGCAACGCGACTGCTGTGGGAAGATTATTTCGAGCCTTCGTCGCGTAGCCAGCCACCGAAGCGATCGAAGGTCGATCCGTACGATTCGATCCGTTTGGGTTAAATCCGGTCGGCAGCTGAGACTGCCCCGTTAACATGATGTGATGTGCTGCTGAATGGTCGTTGGAGCTATGCGTAAGCGATCGACACAGCGCCCACCGGTCACTTCGCTCTGCGAGCAACGGTAAATGTTCGCAAATCTGAATGCCGGGCGTGCGAGTCGCAATGGGTTGGAATTCTCCTCGAACATTCGCTGGAGCATTTGGCTTCATGTCGAAGCTCTCATGCTGAGCCAGTCCGCCAGATAGAAAAATAAAAATGCAAGACTTGGCTTTTCCAAACCCGCGATTTTCAGGTGTTGCGGAAGCGTTGGCTTGTCTAAGGCCCGTCAAATGGTTCCCCCCAAGACCAAGGATCCCAATCGCTCCAGCCTGAATAGCCATCCGTCGCGATAGAGAAGGATGTTTCCATCGGCAGTCTGAATTCACTGGAATCGCCTCCACAGGAATGAAAATAAATAACGACGCTTCTCAGTGAACGTCGCGCAAGTTAAATCAAAATATCCTTGACAACATTGCCGTAAACATCGGTCAGCCGTTCGTCCCGTCCTTGATGGAAGTATGTCAACCGCGTGTGGTCCAACCCCATCAAGTGCAGGATAGTAGCGTGCAAATCATGCACATGCACCTTGTTCGTTTCCGCAGCAAAGCCAAGTTCGTCTGTCTCGCCATAAGTTACTCCCCCTTTGACTCCCCCGCCAGCAAGCCACATGGAGAAGCCATAGGGATTGTGATTCCGACCAGGCTTGTCCACCCCTTCCGTGAACGGCATCCGCCCAAATTCGCCTCCCCAAACGATCAGCGTAGAATCGAGGAGCCCTCGCTGTTTCAAGTCCGTCAAAAGCGCCGCGATCGGTTGGTCCGTTTCACCTGCGTGCCTTCCATGATTCTTTTCAACGCTTTCATGTGCGTCCCAAGTCTCTTCCAAATGCCCGCCCCCGGAATACAACTGAATAAATCTCACTCCGCGCTCAACCAGTCGCCTCGCGATCAGGCAATTTCTTCCGAACTCAGCCGTTTTCGCATCGTTCAAGCCATAGGCCGTAAGCGTGCTTGCGGTCTCA
>JBIKLJ010000416.1:0-2516 GCA_044359895.1 Pirellula sp. | reverse complement strand
CTTGCAGAGTCACATTGAACTTCCCGTCACCAAGATCTACCAACCCGGAGGCGGTTGCATTCAGAAGTGCGAAGTCATCGATCGTGAAGCCCGTTACAGCTTTCGTAAAATCGATCGAGGCGACGAAAGTGCGATTGCCGGTTGGGGATGGTTCGGCGGAGCTTAAGATCGGCTTGAAGGTGGGGGCGGTCGCAGTGACCGTAAACGTCACGCTCGACGAGCCGTTGTCTTTATCGCGTGCAGTAATCGTCACGGTTTGATTGGACAACGCTACGGTTGGGACAAACGACCAGTTCCAAGTTCCATTTGCGTTCTTAACGACATTGCCCAGCGATGCACTTAGCGAAACAAGATCGTCGGCGACATCATTCCAGGTGCCATTGTTTTGAAAGGTGGTCGAGACCGCTCCGGTGAGGGATGCATTGGCTCTGGTCAATGCAGGTGCGACGTTAGCGATCGAAACCGTGGTCGTTGCGATCGTGCTGGTCATGGGAAGGAGACTGTTGTCCTTCACTCGCAATGCGATCGTACGAGTGCCGGGGCCATCGTTCCATGTGATCGATGGCGATTGCAATGTCGATTCGACTTGGAAATTGGTACCATCAAAATCAAGATCCCATTCGTAAGAAAGAGTCTGGCCAACGTCCGGATCTTGCCCGCTACCGTTCAGCGTCAGGGCGACACCCTCGGTGGCATTGTAGGGGCCGCCAGGTTGCGCCACAGGTGGACGGTTTACTACGTAAGTCCAAGAGATCGTGTCCGGTTCGATGTTGACTCCACCTTGAGCGTCGGTCACGCTACCGGCCTTGATTCCAAGCCGCACAAGTCCTTCGGTCTGAGCTTGCAGAGTTACATTGAACTTCCCGCCGCCAAGATCTACCAACCCGGGGGCGGTTGCGTTCAAAAGGACGAAATCATCGATCGTAAAGCCTGTTACAGCTTTTGTAAAATCGATCGAGGCGACGAAGGTGCGATTGCCGGTCGGGGATGGTTCAGCGGTGCTTAAGATTGGCTTGAACGTCGGGGCGAGTGCGGTGACGGTAAACGTAACGCTCGACGAGCCGTCGTCTTTATCGCGTGCAGTAATCGTGACGGTTTGATTGGACAACGCTACGGTTGGGACAAATGACCAATTCCAGGTACCATTTGCGTTCTTGACGACATTGCCCAGGGATGCGCTGAGAGTTACAAGGTCATCGGCGACATCATTCCAGGTGCCGTTGTTTTGAAGGGTTGTCGAGACCGCTCCGGTGAGGGAAGCAGTGGCCCTAGTCAATACAGGCGCGACATTGTTGATCGTGATGGTGGCGGTGGAAACGGAACTAAACAACGGCGTGGCACCATTGTCTTTGACTCGGAGTCCTACGATTCGTGTGCCTGGGCCATCGCTGAACGTGATGGATGGCGACTGCAAGCTAGAATCCACTTGGAAAGTTGTTCCGTCAAAGTCGAAATCCCATTCATAATTGAGTGTTTGGCCAGGGTCGGGATCTTGACCGCTTCCGTTAAGAATCAGGGCTACGCCCTCGTTGGCGGTATACGGGCCGCCTGCGAATGCGACCGGTCTTTGGACATCGGGCAACTTGGTCTCGGCTTCTCCGTTGCCGACGTTGTCTTTGGCGATGGTCACAAAGTCGTAGGTTGATGAAGCGTTGATGGCGTATTCTGCATTCACGAGCTTCGTGTCTTGAAGCCATGGGATGTAGCGCCCGCTGTTCTCCGAAACATAAACATCAAAGACGGCCAGCCCCGCTCCGATTTCTCCGTCGTCCCCTGACCACTTGACGCTTAGTCGAGGTTCTTGGGAGACGGGTTCGGTAGCTGCAATCACCGAAACTGGTCTGGTGGCGTCCAATGTGTTAAAGATACTGGCCGTATCAATAGGTACATTGCCATCGAAGATAATCCGCGCGTAGGCATCAATCTTAGAACCCGTAACAGCAGTCCTCTTGGCTCGGATCGAGTACTTCACGAACCCGTCACCTTCGGGAGGAAGTAAATTTCGCGGTAAAAAACCATCTTCTGGATTGGTGGTGTCGGCACCGGTTTCCGGCGAGATACTGGAGAAGGTCCATGATATTTCGCGTGATGCAGGATCAATGCGAGCGAAAACTCGGACGAAGATACCGATCTCGGCAACCAAGTCGAGATCCAGGTTCAGAGTCTGTCTGCCGGTTTGCACTTTGAATTCACGCCCGCCGAATCCGAAGTCTCCGAATTGAAATGAATTCATGTCCAAATCGCTGTCTAGAACTTGCACAATTCGGACGACCTGAGCCGCGCTCGTGGCATTTTTTGGATCATTTTCAAAGCGAATGGTATAGGGCAATCGTTCGGAGGCGGAGACCCATTTTTCTGGTCCGAAGCCAACTGGCCCAAGGATGTCGTTCGGATCCAAGGCGCGAACATCGCGGGTGAAGTTGGTCTTCAAGGTAATTGCAATCACACCGCGCGAACGAATCTCAGTACCAAGGATTCGACCGACGCGCGTCTCCAAGTCGGTGATAACCAAATCG
>JBIKLJ010000194.1:0-9247 GCA_044359895.1 Pirellula sp. | reverse complement strand
TGGCTTCGTTCGCCTTGGCAAACCAAGCAGCCATCTTCTACTTTCCAGCTAGTTGCGTTTTCATTTACCTTCCAACCGGTCATGCTCTTGCCGTCGAATAGCTCGACAAATTCCGATGCGTTCTTGAAGGAGATCAATTTGGCAGAAGTTGGCTGTTTGCCCAACTTGTCGCCACCGGGAAGTTCGCCAGCTTGGATCTTTTCGCCGAAGGTCTTGGTCTCGCCTTCTTTTTTCTTTTCTTCAGCCTTCTTGAGGATCTCTTCGATTTCCTTCTTGGCCTTGTCCGGATCGGACTTCAGCATGGGCTGGTACTTCTTCTTGTCCAATCCCAAATCATGAAGCGCATCGCCGTAGGGATTGTGCTTCTTTTTGTTTTCTTTGTCGATGTGACAAACGTTGCACTTGGCTTCGGCAACCAATGCCTTGAACGCCTCGTCTTTGCTACCTTCGACGTAGACTCGACCAAATTGTTCGCCAAACTCTTTAATGGCAAACGCAGATTTGGACGACACAGCTGCCATCAGAGCGACGGCGCAAACAAAAAATGCAATTCTCATGCGAGACATGTCTCCGTAGGGTGGGATGAGAGGAATTCCTAGTGAAACTCCGCTCGAAACTTCTAGCTAGCAGGTTCTGATTAAAATAGCAGAACCTGCCGCTGTCAAACAGTGTAGCTGATGCAAGGCAAATAACGGGCCGAAAAGAGCGATCCGCCACTCAGCCAGGTTGTCCTATTCAAGCCAACATCGAATACCATGTGTCTTTGGCGACCTGCAAAGCTTCCGGGAGCTTGGCCGGAAGTTTACCGCCAGCTTGAGCGAGATCCGGCTTTCCGCCACCACCGCCGCCGACCGTTTCAGCCACGGGGGTGATCCATTTGCCTGCACTGAAGCCTTTTTCGACGAGCGACTGGCTGATCCCCGCGATGAGGGTTACTTTTTCGTCGGCCGAATTCGCCAGCAAGATCGCGATGGGTTCGGTGGACTTCTTGCGAAGCTGATCGATCCATTGCCGCATCATGCCGGAATTGGCATTGGGGGTTTCGGCAACAATCAACAGAGTGCCTGAAACCGAAACAGCCATCCCCATCAAATCATCGATCGAGATGCTACCGGTTGAAGTCATTTGTTGGAGTTGTTCGTGCAACTGCGATTGCTCCACCATCAAGCCTTCGATGCGACCAGGAACTTCTTCGAAGGCAATATTCAGGGCTCGTGCGGCCATTTTGAAGGCGATTCGCGTGACTTCGTACGATTCAGGCTTCGCGACTGCATTCCCCTTGGTAATCAAGGCAGGTGGTGCTTCGTTACCGCTTCCTCCGACCAGCTTTTTTAGTTTGCGCGTGGCAGTGAGCAGTTCCATCGTCTTATCGCCCAGGGAAGCAATCGTACAGCCGAAGATTCCAGCAGCTTGCATGGCAAGGGCTTCCACGCGTTGACGTTGTTCGATCGCTCGTTGGCCGGTAAGGGCTGTGATACGACGTGTTCCGGAAGAGACGCTTTCTTCGGACAGGATTTCCAGTGTTCCCACCTCGTCGGTGCGATCCAAATGGATACCGCCGCAGAGTTCCTTGGAGAAAGCCCCCATGCTGACCATGCGAACAGGGTCCGGGTACTTCTCCCCGAAGAGCATCATAGCGCCCGCTTCACGAGCGGTTGCTAGAGGGACCAGTTTCCAATCGATCGCAGCGGCTTCTTGGATCCGTTGGTTCGAAATCGATTCAACCGACTTCAATTGATCCTCGGTCAGGGGTTCCTGATTGCTAAAGTCGAAACGCAACCAGTCTGCATCCACCTTGCTACCTTGTTGTTGAGCATGCCCGCCGACCACGCTTTGCAGAGCGTGATGCAGGATGTGCGTCGCCGAGTGAGCGCGACGGATGGCATTCCTTCGATCCGTATTGACTTTCGCTTCGACCGCATCCCCTTCTTTGATTTCACCGGAAGCAAGCTTGCCGTAATGAATGATCAAGTCACCGCTACGCTGCGTGTCGGTAACTTCGAAGGAGCCTTTGGCGGTCGAGATGTTGCCCGAGTCCCCGACTTGCCCGCCGCTTTCCCCGTAAAACGGGGAGCGATCCAGAACAATCCGAACCATGTCCGAGGAATTCGCGGGATGGATCGAGCCGACCAGTCGGTCCTCTTTGGGCTTTCCGACGATGATTCCTTTGACCTGAGCTTCTGCGTGAGTCTTTTCGTAGCCTAAAAATTCGCAGTGCTGCAAGGCTTCTTTGAGTGTTTCGATGGGGCCTGTTTCAAACAGTTCTTTTCCGCCGCCGCCGCTGACTTCGCCGTGTTCGCCCATTGCGGCGCGATAGCCTTCCCAGTCGAAGCTGTAGTTCTTTTCGGCTGCAATCTGCTGAAAGGTTTCGGGGGGAACGCCGTACGTTTGGTACAGGCTTGCAGCCTCGCGACCGTCCACCATGATCCTCCCCGAGGAATGCATGTCATTGAAGACTTTTGCGATACGATCCAAGCCAGAGTCGATGGTTGCGAAGAAATCGGATTCTTCCCGTTTCATCACCTGAGCGACTCGATCGGTCGTTTGTGAAAGTTCGGGGTAGACCGCTTTCATCATTTGAGCGACCGTCGGAACCAATTGATGCAAGAACGGTTCGCGTAGCCCCATTTGATGGCCATCCAAAACAGCTCGTCGCAGCAGTCGCTTAATGACATAGCGAGCTTTCTTGGGACCTGGATAAACATTTTCATGGATTGCAAACGTGCAAGCGCGAACGTGGTCGGTGATACGGCGCAAGCGGCGTCCATTGTCGGTTTCCGCTTCGTAGTTCAAGCCGCACACTTCGGCCGCAGCCTTCACGATAGGCATCAAAATATCGATGTGATAGTTGGTGGTGACGTTTTGAAGAACGCTGGCTGTTCGTTCCATCCCCATCCCTGTATCGATGTTTTTGCTTGGCAAGGGGCGAAGATTGTCAGGTGGTTCGCCGACTCGATTGAACTGCGTGAACACCAAGTTCCAGATTTCGACCGTCTTGCCGGAATCTAGGGTGTAGTAAATTTCGCTGCAGGGACCACACACTCCGTCAGGCCCTTGGCTAGGAGCTGAAGCGGGCCAGAAATTTTCGTCCTCTTCGAGGCGACTGATTCGATTGCTAGCCAAACCAATCTTTTCGTTCCATAACTTGAATGCTTCGTCATCGTCTTTGTAGACGGTCACGGTGAGCCGTCCCGGTTCGATCCCCAACCATTTTTTATCGGTTAGAAATTCCCAAGCCCAGGCGATCGCCTCGTTCTTGAAGTAGTCCCCGAAGCTAAAGTTGCCAAGCATTTCGAAAAAAGTGTGGTGGTACGCCGTTCGGCCAACGTTGTCGATATCGCCCGTTCGCAAGCATTTTTGACAGGTGGTTGCGCGCGTGAAATCAAGCTTTACCTTACCGAGGAAATGGTCCTTGAATTGGTTCATCCCGGCTGGTGTAAACAACACGGAGGGGTCCCACGTTGGAACAAGAACGTCGCTGGCCTGTCGATGATGTCCTTTGGATTGGAAGAACGACAGGTATTTTTCGCGTAACTCGTCCGTTTTCATCGTTAAGTGCTTGGGCTGTTAGGAATGGAGGAAGGAGTCGATGGCAGAACGCTCGGCCGAAACGACTGGTTCGTAGAATTTAACGATTCCATAGAGTTTCGCGTAGCCCAGCCGACCGAAAAGCCCACCATGGGCTAGCATTTACCCCGGAACTTCATCGATCTTGACTTAGCTGCCCCATTTCTGCCATTCTTCCATCGGCGACCCATTCTTGGCGCTCGACTGGGCAAATTTGAATATTGACGAACGAATAACTGATGATGCCATCCAACCTTCGAAACGCACTTTCGACCAAGTTACCAACGCGTATCTTTGTCGATGCGTCACACACCTGTGCATCGGGAAAGAATTCGGGGATCGAGCGAGTGGTTCGAAGCATTCTGTCGGAATGCAGTCAATGGTGCGAGCAAGACGGGTTGCCGGCCCCCACCTTGGTCACGCATTTCAAAAAGAATTTTTATTCGATCGACGCGAATCTTCAGAAGTGGTTTTCGCATGTCGCACTGCTCGAGTCGAACCTTCGCGGCAAGTTACCTTTTTTGTACCTGCGGACTGCCAACCGGCTTTGCAAATGGAGCGGTTCGTCCAAGGTTCGAAAATGGCTGCTTCCCGAGGCGGGTCATTTAGGGGCGTTCAAGTTGCCTCATAACTTATATGACTCCATGCTACGCCGCACGTTGCCATGGAGTTCTAAGCCGGTAGCACCGGGCAAAGACGATTTGTTTTTGTTGCCGGATGCGTATTGGACTCGGCGGGGCGTCTGGCAAGCGGCTGCAGAGGCTCGGATTGCAGGCGCGACGACAGCCACCCTCATTTACGATCTGATCCCATTAACTCATCCGCAATATGTGGGTGAAAAGCGTATGATTGGGTTTCAGAAATACCTTCATCAAGCGATCGAAAACTCGGATTTGATTGTCGCAATTTCGAAAACCGTACAAGACGATGTCAAGGAATACATTCGACTTCATCGAGCTCAATTCAAAAGTGTACCGAACGATATTCGGCACTTTACGTTAGGTGCAGAGCTCAATTTGGTGGATGGCAAAGTTCGCCCTCAGGTACAAGAACTGTTTGCGAGTTCGGGTAGCTCAGAGAGACCGAAGAACCCATATCTGATGGTTGCTACCTTCGACCCTCGCAAGAACCATCATTACCTGCTAGACGCCTTCGATCTTCTATGGAAGACTCGCGATGACGTCCGGCTGTGTCTTATTGGTCGCGTTGGTTCTTTATGTGAAGATGTGATCCAGCGGGTGCGAAACCATCCTGCATTGAACAAGCAACTTTTTGCCTTCTACGATATGAAGGATGCGGAATTACAGCACTGCTATCGAAACTGTCGCGGGGTTGTATTCCCATCGATCGTCGAAGGATTTGGCTTACCGATTGTTGAGTCGCTGTGGTTTGGAAAACGGACCTTCGCAAGCAATACTCCCATCCACCGCGAAGTCGGCAAGGGGGACTGCGTTTACTTTGACTTGGAATCCCCGATGTCGCTAGCTCAAGAAATCGAGAACTGGGAGCTGGTAGCGGATTCATCGGATGGCAAGCTTCCCATACGCCGCCCACTTTCTTGGAAGGACAGCAGTCGCCAGCTGATGGGACATTGTCTGAGCGCATTTCACGAAGAGCGGCAAGAGCAAGTCGATTCCCTACGGAAAGTTGGTTAAGCGACAGCTCGAGCGGCATTTCTGGTTCGATCTTGCTGCGTTAGACCTTGACTTCTTGATTCGCTTTTTGCAATACAACGAACTGATGATTCGGAAATGATTTCCGAGGCACGACCCCACGATTAACGGCATGGATGTTGAGTTCTCAATGAATAATCTATGGAAAGCTATTCGCGATTCGCTCCACCACACACCATCGATCGTGCTTGCCACGCTTTGTTCTTTGGGTGTCGCGTTGCTTTGGGGATCCAACATCGGAGCCTTAGCACCGGTGATCGACATGACGTTGCGCGGCGAATCTATGCAAGCGTGGACGCGAAAGAGCATTGAAGAAAATAAACAAAAGATTGCATCGCTTGAACAGCAGATCCTTGCTGCCCCGCTTCCAAGCGACAGCGCCAACCTCGAAAAGGACGTTGCCAAAGAAAGAAAAAGCCTTGCTTGGAACGAATGGACATTAAGCTGGGAAAACACTGTGTTACCTCAGGACCCTTTCCAGACCATCTGTTGCATTATGGGTGTTTTGGTCGTAAGCACCCTGGTAAAGCACTTGCTGATGCTGGCCAGTGATCTGCTGATCGGGCACGTTTCCACGAAGATCATTCGCACGATTCGGCAAAGGGTTTTTGATGCTTCGCTGAGCATGGACCGCAAGACCTTTCAAACGTTTGGTACCAGTGGATTTCTAGCCGCGATCACCGGAGCCGCAGACGGACTAGCAAACGGCTTGATGAGCCTTTTTGGTGCTGCCATCCGCGAGCCACTTCGAATCATTGCCTGCTTGATCGGTGCGTGTTTGATCAGCTGGCGTCTGCTGCTGCTGACGGTTGTTTTTGCACCCTTGTTGATCATGGTTGTGACTTACTTCAATCGAAAAATTCGATCGATCGCCTCCTCCATACTTGGACGCAATGCAGGCTTCCACGAAGTCCTGCTGGAGGCGCTCAACAATGTCTTTACGGTCCAAGCATTCACCATGGAAAAGCAAGAGAAGGAACGCTTTTCCGTTTGCACCAACGACATGCGACTCATCAACATCAAGATGATTTTCTACACCGGACTCAGCAAGCCATTCACCGAACTGGTCGGGATCGGCATGGTCGCTTTAACCGTTTGCGCCGGAGCCTACCTGGTCATCAATCAAAAGACTCATATCTTCTTCATTCGCGTTTGCGACAACCCGATGTCCATCTCGGAATTACTGATTTTCTTTGGGCTCTTGGTGGGTGCCAGCGATCCTTTGCGCAAGCTCTCTGGGGTCTCCATCTCCATTTACAATGCCGCGATGTCCGCCAACCTTCTTTACAGCATTATCGAATCCAAGCCGGTTCTTCAAGAAATCGAATCGCCGATCAAGTTGGACGCACGGCATTCTGTATTAGCTCTCAAGCAAGTCAGCTTCCATTACGATCCAGCTCAAAACGTTCTCGCGAATATTGACTTGGAGATCCCCTTTGGGAAAACGATCGCCATTCTGGGATCGAATGGCAGTGGAAAGTCGACCATGATTCAGTTGCTTTGCCGCTATTACGATCCGGTCGAGGGGTCGATTGCCATGGACGGAGTGGATTATCGCGATTTGGCTATTCATGACGTGCGAAAGCGAATTGCTTTGGTAAGTCAAAATACGGAACTGTTTAATCGCAGCGTTTGGGAAAACATTCAGTACGGAAGTCCCGAGGCAACTCGCGACGAAGTCGTAGCCGCATCTGTAGCCGCGCACGCTCATTCGTTTATCGAGGGATCGCTAAGCAACGCCTACGAGACGATTGTAGGCCAATCCGGTCAAAGGCTCAGCGGAGGTCAACGTCAACGTATCGCGCTAGCCAGGGCGATTCTAAGAAAACCTGAAGTTCTTATCCTGGACGAATCGACCAGTCAGATCGATATGGCGAGCGAGCTGGAGATATGCGAAACGCTTCAAACGATGAAAGGTCAAATGACCATTATCATCATTACCCACCGGGAAGCGCTGCTAACACTCGCTGACGAAATTTACCAAATGCAAAATGGCAACCTGCATCGGGTCGAACCTACTGTTGTTTCGTCGGCCGCCTAGTTTGCATGCTTGGCAGATCCTGTTGTTCATGCTTCGAGAGGCCCGTCAATGCTTCGCAAGGAACCGCTCGAAGGTGCTTATCGATGCTCTTTTTCAGTGCTATTCTATGTAGACCTCTGTCTCGAGTTATAATCGCAGAGCGATTCGGAAAATGCACCTCAACCGAGCCAAGCGATGAAGAACTTCAGTGCTCAAATCCAATATGGTCTTCTTGCTGTCGAAAAAGGCTTCCTGAGCCAGGAGACCTTGGCAGAGCTTGTGCAACAGTGGCTTGTTGATTCCAGCCAACCCAGCTCCAGTCCTTTGGGCTTGGCTGAATTTCTATTCAAGTCTGGCAAAATTACCGAGCAGCAGTTTCTGGATCTCACGGCCGAGTTGGATCAAACTTGCGAGATCTCTGCCCCCGAGATCCCTACCCCAGAGCCAGCAACGGAAGTCTTGGCATACGATGTTCCTGGAAGTCCATCGGAAGGGACGACTCCATGGCAGAGCGTGCCCCAAGCGAAACCCGCCCCGGATCTTGAGCAACGCGATAAAAACAAACGATTCAAAATCGTCAAGAAGCACGCAAGCGGCGGCTTAGGGGTCGTCTATGTTGCTCGTGACCTTCAGATCAATCGAGACGTTGCGCTGAAGCAAATTCGAGCCGATCGGCGGCAAGATATTTTGAGCGAATCGAAGTTCATGCTGGAAGCCGAAATCACTGGCCAATTGGAACATCCAGGTATCGTACCCGTGTATGCGCTAGGGGTCGATTCTGACGGTTCCCCCTACTATGCCATGCGCTTTATTCGAGGTCGCGAACTGAAACATTTCATTCAGGACTTTCATCGTCTTAGCGATTCCAAGTTGCCCAGCTTCGATAGCGTGATGTTTCGCCAATTAATGCGACGCATCTTAGATGTTTGCAATGCGATCGAATATGCGCATTCGCGTGGAATCCTGCATCGCGACTTGAAGCCTGCCAACATCATGCTCGGGAACCACGGTGAAACATTGGTGGTGGACTGGGGGTTGGCCAAATTGATTTCTAGCAAACCAAGTGAGATCGATATCACCGAATCCACTCGCGAGTTTCCCGTGCGAGTTCGTTCCTCGGGCAGCAATTCCGACACGGTCTACGGTTCGTTCAGCGGTACGGTTGCGTATGCTCCGCCCGAGCAGCTTCAAGGACAATTGGAATTGCTTGGACCTGCATCGGATGTGTACAGCTTGGGTGCGATTCTTTACGAAACACTGACCAACCAACCACCGATCGTCAAGCGTCCTCAATCGATGTCGCAAGTGGTGGAATGGATGCGAGCCGGCGAAGTTCCCTCGGCCAAATCGATCGTGAAGACGGTCCCTACGGCTCTCTCCATGATCTGCCAGAAGGCCATGGCATTCGAGATCGCTGCCCGTTATGGCTCTGCTGGTGAATTGGCTTCGGATCTGGAGCGATGGCTTGCGGACGAACGCGTGCTTGCGTTTGGAAATCGCGAGCCTTTGGCGGAGGTTGCGGGGCGATGGCTACGTCGATACCGATCATGGACTTTTCCCGTCGCGACCGCTCTGGTTTTCTCAACTTTGGTGGTGGTCGTCGGTGCTTGGTTGATCAACCGATCGCGAATCGCGGAAGCCACTGCAAAGTCGGTCGCGGTTCAATACAAAAACGAGGCAGTGGATCGAATCGGGGTCGCACGAAATGCCATCGACACCATGCTGGTCAACAGCTCAGAGGCTCTACAAGACTTCCCCGCAACCCTGGATTTGCAATCTCAGTTGCTTCAGGCAGCGATTGATGACTATGCCAAACTTAGCCAAGGAAACGCGTCTGATAACGAACTAGAATTAGAACGCATACGTGCTCGAGTGCGAGTTGCTGATATTCAGCACATGCAAGGCAATCTGGATGCGGCCTACCTCAAGTACCTGGAGGTCATCCAAGAAACCGAGCAGAAAGTTCAGCGTTCCACCAAGGGGAACG
>JBIKLJ010000193.1:0-9255 GCA_044359895.1 Pirellula sp. | reverse complement strand
CCAAAGGCACGTCGTCGTAACCGTTCCGCGCAGTGAAATGGAACGATACTTTCGCAATGCTTTCAACGAAATCGCTCCCAAAGCAGATTTGCCCGGCTTTCGCGCTGGCAAGATTCCTCGCAAGCTTCTGGAAAGTCGATTCAAAAAGACGGTTTCCGACCAAGTGAAAAGCAGCTTGGTGATGGACAGCTTGCAGCAAATTACCGACGGCGGTGAATTTTCGGCAATTTCGGAACCTGATATGGATTTCGGAGCTGTTCGTCTTCCTGATACCGGTGACTTCACTTTCGAATTTAAAATCGAAGTGCGTCCTGAATTTGAAACTCCCCAATGGGAAGGTTTGGAACTGGAGAAGTCGATTTACAACGTCTCGGACGTCGATGTCGATCACCAGCTTGCAAGAACTCTGGAACGAATCACTCCGGGCGAAGCCTATGACGGCGAAGCTTCGATCGGGGATCGCTTGTTGCTGAACGCAAAGTTCTCCTCCGAAGGGAAGCAAATCAGCGATCTCGAAGAATCGATCGTTACCCTTCGCCAAAAGCTTAGCCTAGCCGATTGCGTCGTCGAGAATTTCGGCGAACTGATGGTTGGCTCCAAAGAGGGTGACAAACTTACCACCAAGGTAACGGTCCTTGAAACATCCATGAACCAAGCGTTCCGAGGTGTCGCAGTGGATGTCGAGTTCGAAGTGCTCGAAATTCGACGCGTTAATGTCGAAGGACTCAGCAGCAGCATCTTGGAATCCGTTGGGTTCGACGATCCGGCTGAACTGCGAGCATTCGTTCGTGCGGAGTTGGAAAAGCAAGCAGACTACCACCAAAAGCAATTGCTCCGTCAACAAATCACCACCAAGCTGATCGCCGGTGCCAATTGGGAATTGCCACCATCGTTGGTCCGAAAGCAAACGGAACGTGAACTGCAACGCCGAGTGCTTGAGCTACGCCGAAACGGATTCACGGACGATCAAATCCGGTCCGTGGTCAACGGAATGCGAAGAAACGCCGAAGCTGAAACTCAGACTGCACTTCGCGAACACTTCGTCTTGGAAAAGATCGCTGAAGCGCTGAGCATCGAGCCAGCGGATGCTGAGTACGACGAAGAAATCAACATGATTGCCGAGCAAAGCGATATTTCGCCACGCCAAGTTCGTGCCAAGCTGGAGCGCACCGGTCAAATGGACGCACTGCGAAATCAAATCCTTGAGCGAACCGTGATCAATAAGATCACCGAAGCGGGCAAGGTGACTGAAATCGCCGGCGAATCGATTTTGAAGGCCGATCCAGATGAGTTCGCAGTAGAATTCTTGGTCGCACCTGTTTCGCAGGCTCTGCCTGAAGCAAAGTACGACGAAATGCCTGAAGATGGTAGCATCGAGAAATCAGTCAAGCCTACCTAGTCGTACTCGGTTTCCTGAAAAGATTCATGGCTGGTACATGTGGTCTTGAAGTTGCAAAATGATTTTTTATCAGCGGCTCCGTCAGTCAACCTGAAACGCCGAGCCGCTTTGCTAAAAACGCTACGTGCATTCTTTGATATTCGTGGCTTCACGGAAGTGCAGACGCCTGTTCTTTCGCGTGACACCATCATCGATCGGCATCTCGATCCGATCGAGGTCCCAATGCAATTACCAGGCGGCAAGGCGGAAAATTGGTTTCTGCAAACTTCCCCTGAGCAATCCATGAAGCGGCTTTTGTGCTCCGACATCGGTAGCATCTATCAGGTAGGCCCAGTCTTTCGCAGCGGAGAGCTCGGACGGTTTCACAACCCAGAGTTCACCATGGCAGAATGGTACGACCTGAACGCAAGCTTCGAAGAGGGCCTAGTATTTTTAAGTGATCTGATCTCTGAACTGCTTTTGACGCCCGTCGCGGATCGCATTCGGTTCGAAGAAGCTTTTCGGTTTGCGACGAAACTTGATTTGTTCGAATGCTCGACCAAGGATTTAGCAGAATGGTCGGTTGCTAACGGATTGGTGGAGCGAACAGACTGGAGCCAGGATTGGGACGACTGGGTGAATCTGATTTTTTCAGACCAAGTTCAAGGAAATCTAGGAATAGATCGACCTGTCCTGGTGACCCACTTTCCAGCTTCGCAAGCGGCGTTAGCACGAGTGAGCGCGAGCGACACACGCACGGCAGAGCGATACGAAGCTTTTTACCAAGGGGTGGAGCTGGCAAACGGATACCACGAGTTGCTGGATGCTGACCAGCTGGAAGCTCGCGCGCGAAAATCGAATGAGCAGCGCAAAGCGGACGGCAAGCAGGAACTTCCGATGCAAAATCGATTGCTGGATGCCATGCGTTCTGGGATGCCAAGCTCCTGTGGATGCGCCATGGGGTTCGATCGCATCGTGATGTTAGCGTGCCAAGCCGGCTCGCTCGATCAAGTCGTTGCGTTTACTGCGTTGAATGCATGACGTGCATCTGCGGCGCGGATGGATGATCGTTGCGCAACAGGAGCCATTGGTTTAACATGAATGTCTGGAAGAATCTAAGCTTAACCTTAGAGATGGCGAGAGCGAAGAAACATTCTATTCCTTCGCTCCCAGAAGTGATTTTCGATTGAGAGCCCAGCGGATTTCGGAAGCTCCGAAGAGGAGCTGTCCGATTCTCTCCGATACGAACTAAGCCTTGAACGCATCCAACTTTGCCATCAGTGCATCGATGGCTGGCTTGATGATTGCATCGACGCCTGGGATCGCCATGATCTTATCGAGCATTGGCTTCAGTTCGCTAATGGCCGATCCGAAAACGCCCGAGACAGCACCCTTAGCAGCGTCAGGAAGTTTCCCAAACAAATCGTTCATGCCGCCAAAAGATTCGGTCAATTGGGAAAGCTGAGGCAGTGCTGCCGTTGCGCTCTCGCCATCGGTAATCGCCGATAGGGTCGAGGTAAGTTTACCGAATGATTCCTGAACATTCTTGAGCATGTCGGCACCACCTTCCACCGAAGATAGGGCTTCTGTCGCTTTGCCGAGCATTTCGGACATGCCAGTAGCTTTGATCGCATCTCCTACAGCAGCCTTGGCTTCTTCGGCCATTGTTTTTGTTGCTTCTGTTATTCCCTTGGTGGCATCAGCCATGCTAGCAGCGCTTTCGGCCATGCTGGCGGCGCTATCTGCCATTCCCTTAGCTGCGCTGCCCGCCTTTTGGTTAGGAGTTTCGCCCGTAGTGGTGGCTTCTGGGGTACACCCAACGAATGCGACTGAGCTAACAAGCAAAGCGGAAAGAACGATTGAGCAACGTTTCATGAAAATTCTCCTGTCGGTGAAAAATTGATCGGCGGACGAGCTACACAATAGCTCTTCAAGATTCAGCCAACCAATGGAGCACCATGATTGCAGGACACTAGAGATTTACAAGCTGTCATCTGAAAAGTCTCCATCAAAACCTAAATTCGTTGCTTGGCTAATACGTCCACCCAGCACACCGTACTGGTTCAATACAAAAAATGTGGTAAAGGGGATCGCTAATCCAAGAAAAATCGAACCAACCGGACTCTGAAGCCATGCCAAGATCATGACGCAAAAAAGAAGCCCGAATGCGAGTCCTGATTGCATGTACATGGCTCCCCAGGCGTCTGAAAAGGCCTTGATGGAATCGAAAACAGGCTTGGAATAGGGCTGAGTCATTGCGCCGTTATCGATCATACTGAGCAACAGAAATGGCGTAGCCGCCCAAATGCCTAGCATGAACAAAGCAGAGGCTACCAACGGGTGTGCATTGAGTCCGGCCACGATCCCACCTAACATTCCCCCGGGAACCGAAGCCAAAAACAAGGCTGCGATCAACAGAAACCCTTCGCCGATTGCGTCTCCCATACGGCTCAGCGGCCATTCCTCCACGCGAGGCGATCGGTTTGCAGCCATGGTTAGAATGCTTAGACCGCATAGGCAGATAGCGCCCACGATCGGAATGAAGAGAACTGCGAAAATAGCAATTCGAGCGATCATGGCTTGGGTTACATCCAGTTTAACCCAGGTACCCATGAGGCAGATAGCAAATAGCCACCCACCGGTACACAGCCCCAGCCCTACCGTTGCAGCCACCACCCAGGGATCTCGCATGAAACCAAGAATGAGTTGAAGCCAACGTTGGGTGTCGAATCCGCCGTCGTAATCGCTCGACGTCCGAGTTTCTTCTTCCAGGGCTTGCGTTGCTTTTTCTAAGATTTCGTCGGAGCGAACCGGGATATCTCGTCTGGTACTTTGGGAATCGATGGGCTGCAAGGCAACCGATGGCAAGTCGTCCATGCTGACCGGGGGTTGCTTCACGGCCTTGCGGACAGGCTTCGGGATCGTTAGTTCCGAATAGCAATCCGGGCAACGGATCGATAATCCAGCTCGCGACTCCAACGCGTAAAGCAGGCTGCCGCAAATCCGACACGGAAACGAAAATTCATCATTGGGGGGCAAAGCGAAATTATCCCCAAGAGCAGCAGCTTCCAGTTTCAAGTCGTCCAGCGAATCAAGTCGGGACTTGTTTGTACCTTGAGTTCGGCCCGTCTTGGGGCCTGAGGAAGACGCTGCACGTGAATCCAACGGGCTCCCATCCAAATCTTCTAGGTCGATGTCGGGCAAACCAAGATCGAAAGGTAGCGATGGAATCGCTGCAGGTGCTTGCAACGGTAACAGTTCCGGAAGATCGTCATCAAAAACGCTTTTGGTTTTGCCCTTCGATGTGGAATCGATTGCCTGAGGGGGGACGCTGGGCGGAGGCAAGTCCGGTCGTACTTCAGGGCCCTTGTTGGAAGCTGCACCCGTGTTTGCAACAGGCTCAAGCTTCAAGTCATCGTCCAGTCGCAACCAGGCATCATCTTCTTTTCCCATGGGGATTTCGGCAGGGACTGTGATCTTGGACTTGCATTTTGGGCATGCAAGATGCTTCCCCGCGAGCGTTTTTGGAGCTCGCAAGCGTTTGCCGCATTGGGGACAAGAGAAGCTTAACGGTTGATCGCTTTCACCGGACAAAAGAGGACCTCGTGTAGATTAGGTAAGGTAAGGCTGGTGCACTAATTGAGTTGCGGTTTCGACTTGGCAAAAGCTTCATGCCGCTGGCTTCCGTCCTGATGCGTCCAGCGTTCTCGATGCAGAATGACCCGATAGATCAAATGCATCTTGGTGCCGGACGGAAGGTAATAGCCACCCTCTTTCTTTACGGCAGTTGGATTCACCTCCAGAAAATGGGAAACGCCAATGGGATTGTGTGCGAACAGACCATAAGTGCGAACATGCCAGTAGCCATCGCTGCCGAAGCTTTTTGGATGAGTCAAAATCGCCACTCCCGTGTCGGACTTGGCATCGCGAGTTGCCTTTCCAGCGTAGTCGACCCATTGAGCAGCACGACCCCAAGTCGCTCCGTTGAGGAGTCCATTGCTGTTTAGAATTTGCCCGTTGGACTTATCGGCTCGCATGGTTTCAGGAACTCGGACAGCAAACATTCCTTCTTTGGTATCGCCGAAATGAATGGTTTCGTCGGAGGCGCCCTCAGGATGCTTTAGGATGTATTCACAGTCGATCACTCGGTCATCGCTGCCGTTCATCGCATCGACGATCGAGTATCGGCATATTTCCTCCAGAACCACTTGGCCGGACTTGGTTTGCCATTCATGCCGCGCGGTGACCGATGCCGCCGATTCGGATTCTTCAAGTGAGACGATTTCCTTGTGCACCACCCTTCCTTTGTTTTCTCCGTCCCCCTCGGCCCAGAAATCAAACCCATTGACCTCTCCGAACGTCATCCAAAGCGATCGATGATGAGGGTGATCGCGTTCTTCGGCTTGGCTGTCGGCCATGGGATATTCACGCGACATCCGGCTCTGATCCGGGCCAATCAAGGGCCAAAGAATGGGTTTGGTGCCCGACTGGAATTGGTAGCTCGTGACTAACTGTCCATCTTGAAGCAGATCCACTCGGTCCGAATGCTGTTTTGTTTGGAACCGTTGCGCCTGTACGGTCAGCGGGCAGGACGCAATGAAAAGCAAAACGACGACGCTTGGAACGAATAGGGTGCTAAGTTTCATCATGGGTGGTGGCGGGTAAGGACGGGGGAAAAATGGCGGCGATTTGCGATTCGGGCTTTTCAATTGTACATCGTCCGTTGATATTAGTCGGATAGGGCCTGGGAACTCTTTTTTGGCCCATTTCTTTCTTTGGTTTGGCCGCTTTGGTTTGGCTGCTTTGGTTTGAAGGGGAGTTGCGACTGTGCTGTTGCTGCATCGATGCATTTTGGTTTCATGGGTCTTTTTGATTCTAGCAGGCATCTGTCCCGTCGAAATGAAGTCGGCTAATGGGGATGAAACACTCCCCTTTACGGTTCCCGAGGGCTTCTCGGTTCAGCGCGTTGCAGACGACTCAGTGGTTCATGACTGTTTCAGTATGACCATAGATGGTTTGGGACGACCTGTGGTTTCCGGGCCTGGCTACATTCGAACGTTAGTAGATGACAATCAAGATGGGATCTACGATCGCACTTTTCTATGGACCAGCATGACCAAACAAGGGGCACAAGGGCTTTGGTCCGAAGGCCGAAAGCTTTATTTTGTCAGCGAGGGTGCTTTGTGGCTGACCGAAGACGCTGACGGGGATTTGGCTGCGGATGCGAACCCGAAGCGAATTTTGGAGCTACCCACAGGGGGCGAACACGACGTTCATGCAATTCGTCGAGGCCCAGACGGGTTTTGGTACTTTATTGCTGGCAACTTTGCCAAGGATCTCGCAAAACTTCAAAACGACCCTCTCAGCCCCGTAGGACGTTCTCGAAGCGGAACAGTTTGGCGAATCAGTCCTGACTTTAAAACTCGAGGTGTTTGGGCGCATGGAATGCGCAACTGCTACGATTTTGACTTCTTGCCTGACGGGCAGATTGTCACCTTCGATAGCGACTGCGAACGCGAAGCGACCCTGCCTTGGTATCGTCCCACACGCGTTTTCGTGTTGGGACCAGGAAGTGACGCAGGATGGTGCGGGCAGGCTTGGAAAGACGAAGACCACCGTATCACGATGCCTCAAACTCTCGCCCAACTCGGGCGAGGATCCCCTACGGGTGTTTCTGTTTATCAACATCGAGCGTTCCCCAAAAAATATCACAATGCGGCTTTTGTTTTGGATTGGACCTTCGGTCGAGTCCTGGCGGTTTTTCCCTCGAGGAATCTCGAGGAATCCCAACGCATCCCCAATAAAGTACCCGCGGAAGTGTTCATGCAATCATCTGGGAACGCCGGATTCGCTCCGACCGATATTTGCGTTGCCCCCGACGGAAGCTTGCTGGTTTGCGTGGGTGGTCGAGGTACAACGGGCGCAGTCTATCGCATCGCGGCTCAAGAACAGGCAAGCGTCGACAATTCGGCCCCGTGGTTCGACTCCTCAATCCGAAATGGACAGATTCGTACCGAGGCAGCAAATGCACTTCAGGCGGCCTTGATGACCAACATGCCTTTTGAAAGCTGGTCGGAAGTTCAATGGCGATCGTCTATCGAAAAGGCTGGCGCAGAATCGTTGCTGGCTGTTGTTCAAGGCGAATTGGAAATCGATGCAGCCCCCGAAGTCAGCGCCGCGGCCAAGTTGCGAGCGGCTCAAATGTTGACTCGCATGAATGCAAACATACCGACATCGATCGTCTTAAAAGCAGTCATGTCCAGCTCTGTATCAACGAGGGCTGCGGGCTGGTGGCTCGCCGGTCGAGGTCGACTGCAGCTTCAACCTCAAGACGCGAACTGGATCGCGCAAGCAGCTAGCATGAACTACAATTCTTTCGCTCAAGAGCAAATCGACTCAGCCGATCGACCTCATTGGGACCAACATCTTGGCCCAGCCGATGAACGACTGCGTTGGGAAGCTTTTGGCCTAAGAAAATGGCCCATGGCAAAAGCAGAAAGCCGAGAAGTCCCAGACACCGATGCCGGCAATTCCATTCGTCGAACATGGCTTTGGGCACTAGCCAGATCGGCGACTCCACTTGCGCAGAAGTCGGCAGAGAATGTACTGGATGGACTTATTGCCAAAGCGCTTTTCGGTCCCAACCAAACCAATATCGACACGCCGTTGCTGGATAAACTTGCGAACTGGGTTCCTGCGAAACAACAAAAGTGGACCACTCGGGATCAGCTCGAATTCTTCACCACGCTTCAGGTCTCATTGGGCGAACGCCGTTACTCGCTTCCTCAACAAGTCGATCCACCTCAGCCAGATGTTTTGGATGGATACAAGGGACTTAGCTCCTCGCGGTTGCCCGAGAACTTAAGAAAGGCATGGACCGATTGGGCTCTTTTCTTTGCTCAGAAGGCTATCGACCTGGATAGCCCTCTCCTTCATCTGGAAGCCACTCGCACGCTTTCGATGCTTGAGCCAAAGAATTCCGAAGCGGTTTCTTTCTTGCTTGGCCAAATTACCGATAAAAGCCACCCTACCTCTGACATTCACTGGCTTTGCTGTTCCGCCAACTGCTCGTCCCCAAGAACCGCAGAAATGACCACGATGACAGCTCAGGCTTTGGCGGGAATCATTCGCAAGGTGAAACAACGAGGCCTCTACACCGACAATCAATGGCCCATCCGATTGCAGCAATTGGTTGCTGCCCTGCTCAAACGCGATGCTAATCTTGGGGCGGCATTCGTCGACTTGCCCATACCATGCTGTCCCGAGGATTTGGCTTTGCTAAGCGCTTTTCCAATCGACGTCCAAGCGAACGCAAGATCGAAGATGAAAAGACATCTGGTTAGCTCAGAAATTTCCGATTGGTCGCCCGCTATTCTTCGTTATGCGTGCCAGGCGGGAATCGACGATGCACTTGCCGCCAAAATTCGCGAAGCAGCTGCTGAACCGAAACTGAAAACAGTGGCTATCGAATTGCTCGCGACCCGTGCCAACGAAACAGACTATGGATTGTTTTTGTCCGCTCTGGAATCCCAAGATCGCGACCAATGGGCATTGGGTTGGAAAGGCATCGCTTCCCTTCCAACCCTCGATTCCAAACGAGAAATGACAGCCCTGGCTCCAGTGGTATCCAGCGTTTTAAATTCCAATACGAACCTGCCAAGAGCCAAAGTCCTACAACGAGTCCGGTTGGTCAGCACCAAGATCGATCGAACCGATGGCATGAAACCCCCTGCGACAGAATTATGGTTGGATTGGGAACGATACTTCCAAAACACGTTGTCTGAGGACGATTTTGCCAAGCTGCTCAAACCAAATATTGCTATCGACTGGACAGCCATGCTGCAACAAGCCAGTTTGATCAAAGGCGATTCGGAAAA
>JBIKLJ010000192.1:0-9256 GCA_044359895.1 Pirellula sp. | reverse complement strand
GAAACACAGAAGGCTTCCAGCAGGTGGATGTGATCTACCGGCGAATTGACGACGATTTTATGGACCCCGAGGCATTTCGTGCCGATTCGATGCTGGGTGTGCCCGGCTTGATGCGGGCTTATCGTCATGGCAACGTGGCCCTTGCCAACGCACCTGGAACGGGCGTGGCTGACGATAAAGTCATTTACGCCTACGTCCCGGACATGATCAAATTTTACTTGAATGAAACCCCGAGTATTCCGAACGTAAAAACGTACATTTGCGAACGTGAGGACGATCGCAAGTATGTGCTGGCGCATCTGTCGGAGCTAGTGGTGAAGGCGGCTAACGAAGCGGGAGGATATGGCATGCTGATCGGGCCTCATTCGACCAAAGAAGAGCAGGATAAGTTTGCGGCGCTCATTCAGGCGGACCCACGAAATTACATCGCTCAGCCAACGCTATCCCTTTCCCGAGTTCCCACGGTCGTTGGAGATCATTTTGAAGGGCGGCATGTCGATTTGCGACCTTATGTTCTCTATGGGGAGTCGATCTGGGTTTTGCCGGGTGGTTTGACTCGCGTCGCTCTGAAAAAAGGCTCGCTTGTGGTGAATTCTTCGCAGGGGGGCGGCAGCAAGGACACGTGGGTTCTTGCGGACCTTGATTTGGCCCAAGATCAGTCGGATGTAGACAAGGTACTTTAAAGAGAAATCATGCTAAGCCGAGTTGCAAATTCTATCTATTGGATGTCGCGCTACGTGGAACGGGCGGAGAACATCGCCCGATTCATTGATGTGACTCTCCAAGTCATTCTTGATCAACCTGCGGATACAGGCGAACAATGGGAACCGCTTGTTCGGACAACAGGCGACGAGGAGTTCTTTCTCAAGCACTACGGACAGTTTAATGCGGCCAACGTTCTTGAATTCCTGAGTTTCGATCGGACTTACACCAATTCCATTTTGACCTGTTTGCAGAATGCTCGCGAAAATGCTCGAACCGTTCGCGAGGCAATCTCATCGGAATCGTGGGAGCAACTCAATGCCTACTACCACTTCGTGAAGGAAGCTTCAACCAGCTCCAACGCGTCTGCGGATCCAGAATTTTACGATCGCGTCCGGCAACATAGCCAATTGTTCAGCGGGATCTTGGACGCAACCATGACCCGCGGCACAGGTTGGCACTTTGCCAATATTGGAAGTCTGATCGAACGAGCCGACAAGACCAGCCGAATACTGGACGTCAAGTACTTTACCTTGCTACGGAACGTGCAGGACATCGACACGACCTTTGATGACCTACTGTGGTCAGCCGTTCTTCGGTCCGTCAGCGGTTTTGAAATGTTCCGCAAACGGCATCATGCCCTAACCGTGCATCGCGTTGTGGATTTCTTGATCTTAGACGCCAAGTTCCCACGTACACTGCTTTATTGCCTGGAACAAATGCTTCATTCGCTGAATCGCATTGCATCAGCGGTCCCAAGCGAGCAAAACCAAGCGATCATCGGCACGAAGGATTTGATTCGTTTGCTTCGGTCCGTGGATGCCAATACGATCATCGACGGTGGCATGCATGAATTCATCGATTCATTCCAGTCCCAGCTGAACGATATCGGCCAATCGATCAATGAAACGTTCTTCAAAGCCAGGTCGTTTTCCTCTTCCAAAGTCGCATTCGGGACAGAATCCGGTCGACCGGAAGCTGGTTCCATGCAGACACAATCTCAGTCTCATTCCGCATCCCCGTCCAGCATCTCTATCGAGAGCTAAAATCCATCAATGTCGATTCGCGTCGCTCTTCATCATAAGACCGTTTACACCTATGACAAACGGGTCAGCTTGGGGCCTCAAATTGTACGGCTGCGCCCGGCTCCGCATTGCCGAACGCCCATTCACAGCTATTCGCTTAAGGTAGAACCGGCGGATCATTTTGTTAATTGGCAACAGGATCCTCATTCCAACTACTTGGCACGGTTTGTTTTCCAAGAGAAGACGCAGAAGCTTTCCGTCGAGGTCGATTTGATTGCCGAAATGACGGTCATCAATCCGTTCGATTTCTTTGTAGAAGATTCTGCGAAAGAATTTCCTTTTGAGTACGACGAATGGCTGAGTGCGGAATTGACGCCGTTTCTCGAAAAGAAGCCGCTCGAGCCAAAGTTCCAAAAGTTCGTCGATGAGATTGATCGTTCGACTTCGGTCACGGTCGATTTTTTAGTCGCCTTGAACAGCCACATCCAGCGAACCATTGAGTATCAAGTACGGATGGAACCCGGGGTTCAGACGCCAGAAGAAACGCTGACGCTTGGCAAAGGGTCTTGCCGAGATTCAGGCTGGCTCTTGGTGCAAACGCTTCGTCACTTGGGGCTGGCTTCGCGATTTGTCTCCGGATACTTGATTCAGTTGAAGCCGGATGTTTTGCCGATCGACGGCCCTGTTGGTTCGCTTACGGATTTTTGCGATTTGCATGCATGGGCTGAAGTGTTTTTGCCTGGAGCGGGATGGGTTGGACTCGATCCTACCTCTGGCTTGCTAGCTGGTGAAGGGCATATTCCGTTGGCATGCACGCCAGAACCCATGTCGGCAGCCCCCATTTCTGGAGCGCTGGAACAATGCGAAGTTGAATTCGATTTCAGCATGTCCATCACACGAATCGAAAAAGAAGCCCGTGTCACCAAACCTTACACCGAAGCAACCTGGGCCGCCATCGAGCAACTTGGACATCATGTGGACAGTCGGTTGAAAGCCGAAGATGTCCGGCTGACGATGGGTGGGGAGCCAACTTTCGTTTCGATCGATGACATGGAGGGAGCTGAATGGAACACCGCCGCAGTCGGTGAGAAAAAGCGTGCTCTTTCCGAAGTGCTCATCAATCGGTTGAGAACTCAGTTTTCGAAAGGCGGCTTGCTTCATTACGGGCAGGGCAAATGGTATCCTGGTGAGCCATTGCCGCGTTGGGCGCTTTCCTGCTTCTGGCGAAAAGATGGCGTGCCGATTTGGAACGATCCAAAATTGATTGCAGAGCATGACCGCGATTACGGGCTGGGCCTGGACGCAGCCCGAAGATTCTCTGCCACGCTAGCACAGTTGCTGCATGTATCAACTCACTTTATCCATCCAGCCTACGAAGATGTGTTTCATTACTTGCTGAAGGAACGGCGATTACCCCCCAACATTCAAGCAGACAGTGTCGACCTTCGGGATGCCGACGACCGAGCGAGCCTTGCGGCGGCGTTAGAACGAGGGCTCAATCAACCCACCGGATTCGTTATGCCCTTGACGTGCCAGTCGTGGCAAGCTCGGCATCGCAAATGGATTTCCGGTGCTTGGCCAGTTCGATCCGAGCGATTGTTTTTGCAACCAGGTGATTCCCCATTGGGATTGAGATTGCCCTTGGATTCGCTGCCCTGGGTGCCTGTGGCTCAACGAAACACAGACCAGCCCATCGATCCGATGGTAAGCCGGCCCCCGCTTCCGAACGTGGGGACTCATTACCAACATTTTGTTCAAGAGAAAAGGCTTGCACAGCCCATTACCGGCGTTACGGAACAATTGCTTCCACAGGAACAATGGATCGCGGAACGGATGTCGAAGACAGGCGCCAAGGGAAAGAAAAAGCAATTTGAACTTCCGTCGCCAACCAACGTTGTCAGAACAGCCCTATGTGTCGAGCCGCGAAAAGGGAAGTTGCACGTCTTTTTGCCTCCAGTCGCGATCCTGGAAGACTACCTTGACTTGGTTGCCGCCATCGAAGCAACCGCGACGGCACTGCAGATGCCAATTGTTTTAGAGGGCTATTTGCCACCTCATGATGACCGCCTCGACTGTATAAAGGTCACACCAGACCCAGGTGTGATCGAGGTCAACGTCCATCCATCTGCCACTTGGGACGAGCTCGTTGCGCGGACAACGATTCTTTACGAGGAAGCTAGTCAGACGCGGCTGGGGACTGAAAAGTTCGACCTGGACGGCAAACATTCCGGAACGGGCGGTGGGAATCATATCGTTCTCGGCGGCTCGACCCCTTCCGACAGTCCTTTTTTGCGACGGCCTGATTTGCTGAAGAGCTTCGTTGCTTACTGGCAAAACCATCCTTCGCTCTCCTACTTGTTTTCAGGCCGTTTTATTGGACCGACAAGCCAAGCCCCCCGCGTGGACGAAGGACGAAGGGATGCCTTGTACGAGCTGGAGCTGGCTCTGAGTCTAATACCACCGCGAGGACAGCACTGCCCTCCTTGGTTGGTCGACCGTATTTTCCGTAATCTTTTGGTGGATCTAACCGGAAACACGCATCGAGCAGAATTTTGCATCGACAAACTCTACTCGCCCGATAGCAGCACCGGCCGATTAGGGTTAGTAGAGCTTCGCGGCTTTGAAATGCCACCTCATTCACGCATGAGCTTGGCACAGCAATTGTTGATCCGAGCTTTAGTGATGAAGTTTTGGGATCAGCCCTTCGAAGAACAGCTGGTGGACTGGGGGACTTCGTTGCATGACCGTTTCTTATTGCCTCATTTCGTTTGGTCCGATTTCTCCGATGTTTTATCGGATCTGAATCGCGAGGGTTTTGCATTCGACCGAGAGTGGTTCAAGCCTCATTTTGAATTTCGTTTTCCGGTGATTGGAAATTTGCAAAAAGACAATATTGAACTGGAACTGAGATCTGCGATTGAACCTTGGTACGTGCTGGGAGACGAGCCAGCCGGGGGCGGAACCGTGCGTTTCGTCGATTCCTCCGTGGAGCGAATCCAAGTGCTGGTCAGTGGATTAACAGGCTCTAGGCATGTTGTCACTTGCAATGGACGACGGGTTCCCCTTCATCCGACAGGAATGCAGGGGCAGTATGTTGCAGCCGTTCGTTACCGAGCTTGGTGGCCCGCAAGCTGCTTGCATCCGACCATCCCACTGCACACGCCTCTAGTTTTTGATATCTTAGATCGATGGACCGAGCGTTCGGTTGGCGGATGCACCTATCACGTGGCGCATCCAGCCGGCCGAAATTACGAAACTTTTCCTGTAAACTCGTACGAAGCTGAGGCAAGACGCGTGGCTAGATTCTTTCCAATGGGACACACCCCAGGATCGGTGGCGATCCCATCCGTCGAAGAGAATTCCTTTTTTCCTTTGACTTTGGACCTCCGTAGGCCATTAATTTAATATCGGTGCATGGTCCTACATGGGGCTCGATTACCAATTCAAGTTACCTCAAGCACTTGCCGAGGGGTAACGTTCGAGACTCAAGGTGCAACACGCGAATGCCGTAAGGTCGTTGTAGGGCTAATGAATCAGCCTGTTGCCTACCTAGGGGCATGACCCAATTTGCCATGAAGCATGCAGCAGGACCTTCCTTAAGCCTCATGTTACTCGCCCCAAAGTTTGCTTGCGGTCCCCCAGCCCCGCGACTCCGCAATCGGCAAAGCAATCCTCTCCAACGACGAAGAATGGAATAGTGAGCTCGGTGTTTAGCAATTACCGTCCGATTCAAGGTGTGTATGACGAACTTGTCCACGAGGATGGGACGATTCGACCTATCTGGAACGACGTGATTCAACGGCTTAATGCAATGGGGATGGGGCAGCTGCTCAACCGCAGACAACAAGCACTGGCTCAAATTGCACGTGACGGCGTTTCCTTCAATCCGCATGATTCGGAAGGGCAGGCTTCTCGTCCTTGGCTTCTGGACGCACTTCCGCTGGTTCTTGCCGAAGCCGAATGGAAACAAGTTTCGGAGAAATTAGCTCAACGGGCTCGCTTGATGGAAGCGATTCTCGCCGACCTCTATGGCCCTCAGCGTTTGATGAAAGAGCGGGTCATTCCGCCCAGACTCTTGTTTGGCCATCCCGCATGGCACCCCGCTTACAGTCGTCTTTATTCCTCGGTTCATCGATATCTTCAGTATTACGTCGCGGATATCGCTCGGGCATCCGATGGTACCTGGCGAGTCGTGGGGGATCGTACCAAGTCGCCGTTCGGCTTAGGGTATGTGCTGGAAAATCGGATTGTTACATCGCGGATGCTTTCACCCATATTTCGAAAGCTGCCAGTAAGAAAGCTCGCGCCGTTTTACGCATTGCTGAAGGATGAGCTTCGAAGTCTCGCACCGAGAACCAAAGAAAATCCAAGAATTGTACTTTGGACGAGAGGACCGCTTGGACGATCTTATTTTGAAGATGCCTACCTGGCGCGGTATCTAGGGTACACTTTGGCCGAAGGGGGGGATCTTTCCCGGCGCAGCGGAGTGATCCAATTGAAAACGCTGGGCGGACTTCTCCCTGTAGAAGTTCTGTTTCGTCGAATCGATGATGACGATTGCGATCCGGTAGAACTTCGCTCGTCCGAATACGGTGTGCCAGGACTGCTGGATGTCGTACGCAATAATATGGTTGCAGTCACCAATTCGATTGGCAGCCGTTTGGTCGAGTCCCCCGTGTTCCTTCCCTTTTTGCCAGACATCTGCCGGTTTCTGCTTAACGAAGATTTAAAGTTACCTTCGGTTCGGACTTGGTGGTGTGGTGACGAAGAACAAAAGCAATACGTGATCAACAACTTGGATAACTTATCCATTCGGCCAGCTTTTCGAATGTTGGATGAGCCACCTTTTCATCCTCAATCGCTGACAGAGGAAAGCCGAGCGGAATTGATCCGCAAAATGAATACCGCCCCTGAAGAGTTCGTTGCGCAAGAAACCATCGAGCGATCGACTACCCCTGTGTTGATGGAAGGACGCGTTGAACCGTGGCACCTCGCCTTGCGAACCTATTTGGTTTCAACCGATGAAGGGTATAAGACTCTGCCAGGTGCACTTGCTCGAGTTTCTAGAAATTCGGAAGCACTTAGTTACACCATGAAGTCAGGGGAACGGAGCCAAGATGTCTGGATCATCGCGAAAAAACACGAAAACGAAATTAGCCTGCTTGAGCCATCGACAACCCAGGTTCTTCCTCGACGCAGCGGTTCGGAACTGCCAAGCCGTGTCGCGGATAATCTGTATTGGCTTGGCAGGTATATCGAGCGGGCTGAGCAGATTGCACGATTGATGCGTGCTGTTTTTGAAACCCTGGAATCGGAAAATGCAGAAGAAACCCACTATCGCCCCATGTTACGGGTTCTTGCCGAAAATGGTCATATCGACCCCGATTATGTCATACCCGAGTTCAGTCGCCGTACCCCTGCGGTCATCGATGTGCTTCCGACTGCCATGTTCGACATCCAAAAGCCGTTGGGGTTGCGAACAACCATCAACAGTGCGGTGTTCAATGCCGTACGAGTTCGAGACCGTATTTCGCCCGACATGTGGCGTACGATCGACCGCATCCAACAGACCGTCGATCCAACCCGCTACGATTCACAGCTCCGAGATTTAGACGTGATTTCAATGCTCGATCGATTGCTCGCGGACTTCGCAAGCTTCGCGGGCTTGATCGCTGAAAACATGACACGTACGCTCGGATGGCGATTTTTGGATCTGGGTGTGCGAATCGAACGAAGCATGCAGATCAATAATCTTGTCCGAATCTTTTTTGCCTCCGATCGCAATGAAGAGCCAGCCACGATTGAAGCAATTCTCCGAATCACCAATAGTCTCATGACCTATCGAAGCCGGTACCTAGCTACCTTTCAGGTTCCAGTGGTGCTTGATCTGCTGATCACGGATGTTTCCAATCCACGCTCTATCGCTTTTCAATTAGCGCAAATCACCGAGCACTTGAATGCAATGCCCCGCGATGAACTGCAAGCACTTCTTACTCCCGAACAACGATTGGGACTGACCATCGCAAGCCTTGTTAAACTTGCCGATATCTATGTGTTGGCAGAAGTAAGTCGCGATGGGAGACGAATTCAGCTCGAGAAGTTAGCAAAACGACTGGAAGAGCATTTGCCAAAACTATCCGATGCGGTATCAGGACGATACTTAACCCACGCTGGACCACCAAGACACTTTTCGGCAAAAGACAAATCCACCTAGCGTACCGTGACGCCTCTTCGACCTATGCTTCCCTTTGCTTTTGCAATCCTCACGATACACCAACGCTCGTATGAAGTATTCGATTCACCACACTACCGTCTATTTGTACAATTCGCTGGTTAGCGTTTGTCAGAACATGGTGATGTTAACCCCTAGAAAGTCCAAGGTATTGGCGTGCCATTCCCATCGACTGAACATCGTTCCAACCCCCAGCTTTTCGACCACACATTTGGATGCGTTCGATAACTCGGTCATGACGTTTACCATCGAAGAAACGCACAGCATGTTGACCATCAAAGCCGTTAGCCACGTGGAACTGATGGACTGGAAAGTTCCCCATGCGAATCAATGCATGAGCGTTCGTCAAATGCAGGAGATGCTTCACAGCACCAACGATCCCGGATGGTTTGAAGCGGTCCCATTCCTATTCGATTCACCTCGAATCACAAGGAGCGACGAATTCGCGAAGTTTATTTCGCGAATTGCAAGCCCGGATGTGCCAGTGCTGAGCGTTCTTGAGCAACTTGCCAACTTGATTTACCGCGAATTCAAGTACAGCAAAGAAGCCACTCAGGTTGATACGCCGACAGAAGTTGCTTTCCAAGGACGGGCTGGCGTGTGTCAAGATTTTTCCCATATCGCTATCGCTTGCCTGCGTTCGGTTGGAATTCCTGCACGCTATGTCAGTGGCTATCTGCGAACGCTACCTGCACCAGGCCAACCGCGACTTGTCGGGGCAGATCAATCGCACGCATGGGTCTCGGCCTGGTGCGGCGGTAATTTAGGATGGGTAGATTTTGATCCTACGAACAATTGTTTCTGTTCTATGAATCACATTCCGATTGCATGGGGACGGGACTATACCGATGTCGTTCCCATTCGAGGTGTGTTCTTGGGCGCCGGTGAACCGGTGCTGAGCGTTTCGGTGGACGTCACCAGCGAGTAAGCTGCTAGCCCCTTGTTGCGAACGATTTTATCGTTACAGATCTCCCACGTTGAATGGTCTTGCCAGTAAATTTGGGCGCATTGGATTTCGCGCCGAATGTGGGGAAGCGGCCAACTATATTTGGATTCCATGGGCCTACTTGTTCACCGTGGCTATCTCAACGTGTTTTGAATCAACCAGATCCTTGCAACGACGGTCTCATAAGCCCGATGCTTGAAAACCAATCGCTACTCGATCATCCCACCAATGAATCGCGTCCGCTACGATTGATGATGATCGCGGTCGCATGCAGCCCTTATCGTGGTTCGGAAGCTGGCGTGGGATGGAATCGTGCGATCCAGGCAGCTAAGTTTGACGAGACATGGGTGA
>JBIKLJ010000415.1:0-2525 GCA_044359895.1 Pirellula sp. | reverse complement strand
CGATCAGAACGAACCAAAGAACACCGTCAATTCCCAACAGTTCAAGTATCGGAGGTGCGGCAATCGGCGTTACTGCACCGAAGTGTTATCGCTCGCTTTAAGTGTTTCTGCCAAGGCAGCTCGGATCGGATTGAGATCCACCGCATCCACCTCGAGACAATCGCTCAATCGCTTTCGAATCTCCGCAAGCTTGACCGGATCATTGCGAATTGAATTGAGCTTCGACTCGGTCGGTTCTGCGGCAACGATTTACGCAGGGTCAGAAAATTCCGCTATTGCCTGTCTTGCCATGATTGCCTCCGCCCATGTGCCGATATCAGTAAAGCCAGATTTCGATTTCAGCAGCAAAAACTTCGAACCACTCTTGTAGCCACCAACCCAAAAACAATCTGTATCCGTATAATTCCTGTTGGACTTAATAGAAATTGATTTGGTGGATTTCCGCAGCTATCAGAGTGCGTGAGAAACTCCTTTAGAATTTCGGGGAAACCTTTTTGTTGGGGTAGCAAGTGTTCATAAAAATTTCGCTTTTGATCGGTTTGGTTGTGTCATTCCTCGTGGGTCACTTACGAGCCCAAGAAAAATCGGCTGATGAGGCGATTTCGGATTTTCTTGTACATATCGACTCGTTTGAAGAAGACTCTTTCGCTCTTCGTGTGCATGGCCAAGGCAATGATTCTGGCCCAGAAGGGGTGGTGCTTAACGGGTCATTTGAATTCGAAGGATTGTTTGCGAATGCTGCCGTTTATGGAGTTTCAGCTCGGACGAGTTGATGTAGGGGATTTTGTTAGAATCTTTAGCAATTTGCAATTGATGAAAGAGGAGGTTGGTAGACAAGGAAACGTGATTGGGATTTGGGCTCAGAAGGAAAATCCAAATGCAATCTACAGATGCCTCTTCTCGAAAGCGGTAAATTGGCTGCCGACTTCAATCGAAATGTACATGCTTGAAGAAAAGGATAGCAAGACCAAAGTCTGGGAGTCTGAAATTCAGTGGGTGCTGCTTGGCGATCGGTATCTGCAATCCAAGTCCGTTTGCAGAGATTATTTGCCGAATGGAAAAGTCTGCGAGATGGTTTCGGAATACGAATGGAACTGGAAACCTGCCAACTGGAAAGAAGCGTCTGAGCGTTTCGTATTCGATGGTTTTGATTCGAACACCAATAGTTTTGATAAGAGAATCTCGTGGGTAGAACGATTTCGCGAACTTTTGCGAATAAAATAAATTCGTTGGTTGATTGCGATACTCCGCTATCCAAACGTGTATCGTGTGTTGTGTGGATACGCCACTTATTGGCGAAGCCAACTCCTATGGACAGGCAGAAAATGAAAGGCAAAGTACGGTCTCTTTTTTGTCAGCATTCGACGCTTCCATGGTCAATAGTCTTCATTGACCTGAGCCGCACTCCATAGCTCATGAAATTTTTCAGCAACGTACGGATTCAGCTGATCGCAAAAGCTTAAATCGAGTCGATTGATACGGATCAGGTTCATGACGTCCGCCATATCCTGCATACGATGCGATGCGGTCATGCCGCTGGCCATTTTGAGTTCCAATAGAGTAACCAACGAGATTATCGGGATACCTTCTTCGCTCAGCTCCGAGACCGATTCTGGTGGTGGGAACGAGACGGGTTTTGGAAGTCCGTCGCCAGGATAGTCTCCTACAATCAATGTATCAATGCTGATGTTGGTAACCGCGTCGCGGAAGTTTTTTGAACCCTCAAATTTATCGACCCAACCACGGCCAATGTACTGAGCTTTAAAGCGCTGCAAGTCCTCGCGCCGGATAAGAATGTCGACGTCGGATGTCGTGCGCTTGTGACCGTGAGCGTTAGCGGCCATAGCCCCCGCGATCGCGAACGGAATATTCATTTCTTGCAGCACCTTGGACAATCGACGCATGGTTTCATGGATCGGTGATACTTGCATAAAAAACTCATCCGCCCGCCTTGCGACGTCAAGAATTGATTTCGTCATAGTCGCCTGCTGTCACTAAAGGAGGCCTTCGAAAAGCCAAACACTTCAAATTGTAGCATCCTGTAGCCTGTAGAGCAAAGAATCTCGGCTCATTCCAGGCGATCGGAAGGCTGAGTCCTGTCGTTTTCCCAAAGATAAGACCGTCATTTGAACCTCAGGTTGTCCCAAAGCACATTTTAATCTTGTCGATCAAGAACACCGTGAAGATAAACGTCGGCACCTGATTGAATAATGCTCGGGTTTGAGATCAATTGAGCTTGTCGCATCCAACCACAACCCGCTCCTCCTATTGGGCGAAGTGCGTTCACGCCTCCCACGATCTTCGGCGCGATGAAGCAATGGACCTCGTCAACAAGCCCTTCATCAAATGCATTTCCTAGCAACGATTGACCACCTTCGATCAGAACGTTTGTCATGTTGCGTTTACCTAACTCGCCCAAAACGTAACGAAGGGAGCTGCCCAATTGGTGCTCAGGAATCCGCAACACGTCGCACCCCAACTTGCAAAGTGCATCTATCTTGGATGTATCCGCGAGTTCTGACGTT
>JBIKLJ010000046.1:0-29424 GCA_044359895.1 Pirellula sp. | reverse complement strand
ATCGGCCAACCGGACAAACCATTCCGCCCGTAACAGCAGCCGGAGTCAACTCATTTACAGACGCAGCTCTTTCGTTGGGTATCACTTTGGACCAGGGATTTGCTTGATCGAGCATCTCAACGATTTCTTCCAGCGGCACATCCTTGGTGAGTTTGATCGTAAGGGCTTGGCTATGGCAACGCATCGCACCGATTCGAACGCAGATGCCATCGATCGGAATGGTATTCGGTGCAAGGCCCAGAATCTTGTTCGTTTCCGCTTTGCCTTTCCATTCTTCTTTGCTTTGGCCGTCCCCCATTTCCTTATCAATCCAAGGAATCAGGCTGCCCGCCAGCGGTGCTCCGAAGTTTGCGGTTGGGAAATCTTCGGAACGGAGGGTGGCTGCCACATTGCGATCAATCTCCAAAATGGCAGAGGCTGGATCAAGTAGCTCTCTCGCGACGCTTGCGTGAGCGTCTCCCATTTGCGTAAGAAGTTCTCGCATGTTCTGCGCGCCTGCTCCGGAGGCCGCTTGGTAGGTCATGCTGGTCATCCATTCGACCAGGTGGTTTTGAAAAAGCCCATGCAATGCCATCAACATCAGGGAAACGGTACAGTTGCCCCCGACATAGGTGCGAATCCCCCGAGCGACTCCCTCCCGAATCACTCGATCGTTCACGGGATCCAAAATGATGATCGCGTCCTCTTTCATCCTCAGTGAGGAAGCTGCGTCAATCCAGTATCCATTCCATCCTTGAGCGCGAAGCTTGGGATAAATCTCCCCCGTGTAATCGCCTCCTTGGCAGGAAATCAGTATGTCCATTTTGCTGAGCGCGGTCAGATCCGACGCTGACGCAAGTGCTCCCGATTCCTTCCCGCCAAGGACCGGCCCCTTTCCACCTGCGTTGGAGGTCGAAAAAAATTGCGGCTCGCAGCTGGCAAAATCGTTCTCTTCCTCCATCCGCTTGAGAAGAACAGATCCAACCATTCCACGCCAACCAATCAGTCCTACCTTCTTCACAGTGCTTCGTTTCTTTTATGTTAGGGCCAGTCCACTTCAGTTCTAAATGCCGAAAACCGTTTCGACGTTTCCTCGCAAAACTTGTTTGCCGAGCTCGATGGCGCGGTCCTCCGACCATTTTTTCGCTTGGCAAAAATCGCTGGCCAAAACTTCGGCCAGGATCTGTTTGTACATTTTGAATTTTGGCAGAATAAACTCCAGCTTATAAGCGTCGCTGTAATAGCCAAGCTGTTTGTTTCTCGGGATCGCTTCCAGTCGCCCTCGCAAATCGTGTCGAATGTAATTGGGTGTGTTGCTGTACCACCAATGGCCATGTGTTAGCACATTCGGAAAAATCCAAGCGTAGTCGACAAGCTCTTGGTTCGTGACCGAGGCAAGTACGGAAATCGGAAATTTCAACTTCGGAAAAGCGTTGAACAGGCCTGCATACTGGATCAGTGACAATCGAGAGTCGTACAGGTCTTGCCCTTGATAAACGCCCGATGGATAGACCTTTCGGTTGACACCGATCATCAAATCAAAGGGAAGGTGGTTCGCGTCCGCAAGCTCAGCGATGCTCCAAAACATCCATTCTGCGATGAGTTGCTTGTGATCTTCCGAAGCACCCACGCCACGTTGCAGCAAATCATCCAAAGCAATTTGAACGGAATTGTTATGCGACACATGGGATTTTGGAATAAACCCCGGTGGAAGGGAAATGGCACATGCACGCGCGCCGCGCTGAATGAAACGCTCGAAAAGGACCTCCAGAGATTGGCGAACGCTCGCCGAAGTTCCAAGGAAACAACCAGTCGTTTTTTGAAGTCTCGATTGAACGCTTGCCTGAGCGAAGTGGAAAACCAAATCGTCGGTTCGAAGACAGGGCACATACAAATTGGTATCGAACCCTTCCAAGGGATCGTCAAAATCGTTCGTCAAGAAAACCTTCTCGATTCTGCTACTCGACAACACATGAACATCCCAATTCGACTCGTTCATCTTCGACTCGGCCAAATCGTACACCGTCTCCCAATTCGATTTGTCGATTCTATCCCCTTGGAACTCAAACAGAGACTGGGCAAGCTCGATGAACCAAGACCACTGGACGGTGTTGTCGATGTTTCCCAAACTGTCGAACAAACGCTCGACTTTTTCACGAGGCGAAATCCCGGGCTCTTCGATGCGATGCTTTGGCATTCCAGAAGAATGAGCCAGTTCCGTGTAATAGTGGTACCCAAGCAGGTCGGCCAACGAGCAGGAAGCCGGGGAATGCGGGTTGATGTGCGAATGCGAGTCAATCAAAACAAGCGAATCGATCGAATCAAAAATTCGTTGTGTGACAGATTGGAGCATGGCAAAAATGTTTCTGGGTTTCGAAGATTTTAAGGATGCGGTTAACCCTGGACTAGCCACCGCTTACGGGTGGAATCAATGCAAAAACCATAAGACCATTTTGCTCCGGGGGAATGACCGTGTCCTCCGAGGCAAAATGGTTGTTCATCGCAATTCGTCCAAAAGAAACAAATGAAACCAAGGATTCATGTTGCTCGGCGATTGCACGCTTCAAGTCTCGCACGTTGGAAGGCAAGGTCAAGACTACCTCGATATGGTCTTGGTTCATCAATTCGCGAGCGCCAGCGAACAATCGGACGGATAGGGTGTGGATCTGGATATTCCCTTCAAAATCGTTTCGAAATCGGATGAATGGTTGAACCTCAATATTTTTGCAGGTCTTTTAGAATCTTCAAGCCAACGACGATTGGCTGACGAAGAATGGCTGACGAACCGGTACAATACACTTTGGATACCGCTCGATATACCACATTTTTTAGAATACAAAGCGCGATGAATCAACCAACTCCCTCCACAAGCGAATCCATCAATCCCGTTGAACCCGTCTCCAAGCGTTCGACCCCAGCATTCGTTCCCCTGATGGCAGCCGGGTTGTTCATGATTTCGGGGCTCTGTGGACTTCTGTTCATTGGTCGTGAGAAAGCAAGAATCATCGGACAGACAGTGTCGGAATTGGATATCCAGCCGCTCTTGTACTCGGATAAACCGATCTCGCGAGAAGAAATGATGGGAAAGGTCACGGTTCTCCATTTCTGGGGGGCCTGGTGCCCACCTTGTAGAGAAGAATATCCCGATATTGTATCGATCCAAGAAAAATATGCGCAAGATCCCTCGGTGATCATCGCAAGCATCGCTTGCAGCGATAAATCCGATGACACCAAAGATACTCTCGCGTTTTATACGAAACAGTTCCTGAATAAAACGGATGTTCCCGACCTGCCTGTTTACCACGACCCCGCCGAATACACCCGTTCTGAAATCAGTAAGATGATGACCACGGGTGGATTCTCCTACCCGACGACTCTGGTGGTGGATTCCCAGGGCCAAGTCGCCAATGTTTGGCGCGATAAAGTTACCAAGAAAGTCTTGGAACAGGCGATCGAGCAAGCCAAGAAGTCGGTCCCGAAGTCCTAATGCGGAACTCGATACAAAACGTGCAAGCAAAAATGCCCTCCGGCACGAAACCAAGAATCGCGATTACGTTGGGGGACCCGACTGGAATCGGTCCGGAAATCATTGTCAAAGCGATCGCAAGTGGGAAGCTAGCTTCCCATTGCGATCTCTTGGTAGTGGGACGCCCCTCCATATTGCGACTAGCTGCGGAATCCGCTCATCTCAAGATGAACGTCCAAGCATTGAAGTCGATCGACGAATGGGCACCGGAAGATCCCTGTTTGCAAACTAACGATCGGATGACCATCGCTTGTTTGGTAACCGGATCTGAGGAAGCAGACCTAGCCGTTGAACCGAAGATTGACCGACGCGGCGGACAACTCGCCTTTGATTGCCTATGCACCGCTGCGCAACTGGCAATCGCTGGCCATGTGTCCGCCCTGGTAACGGCTCCACTTCATAAAGTCGCACTGCTCGAGGCAGGGTACGATTGGCCCGGCCATACTGAACTGTTGGCTTCGCTTTGCGGAGTTGATGATTACGCGATGATGTTGTACCTTCCGCCTCGCGATGGAGATGATTTAGCCGACAGCCAACTGGTTGCTCGGCATCGTGGTGGGATAGCAGGCTTGGGAGTCGTGCATGTTACTTTGCACATGGCCTTAAGAGATGTGTTTTCCCACCTGACCACTTCCGCTATTGAAGACAAGATTCATCTGGCTCATAACGCCTTTTTGCGCATACGTACCGCGATGGGGAATTCTGACAGTCCACGAATCGCAGTCGCTGCGTTGAATCCTCATGGAGGCGAAGGTGGACGATTCGGGGATGAAGAACAAACGTTGATTGCACCAGCGGTCCGCAACGCTGTCGCCGCCGGTATCCATGCTTTTGGGCCGTTGCCCGTGGATACTCTGATGCCGAAAGCGGCAGCGGGCGCATTTGATGCTGTGGTGGCCATGTACCACGATCAAGGCCATATCGCTCTGAAGCTTTTGGATATGTTCGATGCCGTCAATATCACCCTGGGCCTACCGATCCTGCGAACAAGTGTTGCGCACGGAACCGCTCACGACATTGCATGGCAAAACAAAGCAGAATTTTCCGGGATGGTGCAGGCCATTTTGACGGCCGCCCGTCTTGTTCACCTTGAGCCGCAGGCGCTAGCCGCAAAACGTCTCAATCCATAACGTGAATCGCAGCGAACGCCCGCGATCCCCTTTCACCGCTTTGAACAATCTGGCCTACGGCAATCGGATATCGATCCAAACAAGTCGATGGTCCGATGCTTCAATCAGTTCACGATCAACGTCGCTCAGTTCTGAAACGGTCGGCCAAAAAACTCCGGAATCTACCACCGTACAATCGCTAGACGGTAGCGCGAAATCGACCCTCAAATTCCCAGTCGATTTATCATTGAAGTCGGCGGTGTCGTGTTCGGGCTTCCCTTTTTGTTTCAGGTTCGCTTGCCCTTGCTTCGCGTTGGCCTCGATCGCCCCTTGACTTGAAGGAATCGCTTTCGAAGCAACTCGTTTGGACGCCAGCAGATCAATGATGCCTTGCGAGATACCGCTTCCGTCAACCGGGTCTGAATTCAGATCGCCCAAGACCACGAAGCTAGATGATTGGTCCAGAGGTCCAGCTTTGCCGTTGTCATCTACGATGTAATCAGCGCCGGATTCCCCTTCGACATAGTCCTTGATGAGTCGAATTTCGTCATGGTTGCGGCAGCCATTGCGATCTTCCAGTCCGTCGAAAACAGGTGGTGTGGGATGGGACGCGATCACATGCAGGATGGAGTTGCCAATTTGGATTGGTACGTCCCAGTGAGACTTAGAACTCAGACGCAATTCTTGCCATAAGGCATCGGAATGAAAAAACGACTTCGCACCCGTAGCCTTGTCGACGACAAATGGTCGCTTCGCTTCTGGCATCGCGGACCACTTGAGCATTTGGAAGGTGCGAATGGCATCCGTTTGGATAGGTAGTTTAGAAAAGACCGCCATTCCGTACTGACCAGGAAAAGCACCATACCCCCAACCATCATCCGCATCGTTCGATCTTCCGTTCAGATTCAGATCTTGCCCAGAAGGAACACCTGTATTTACGCTAGAGGTATAAAAGTACTTGAAGAGATCTTTCTCGGGCGCAAGCTTCGGTGCTTGTGGATTATTCAAGTAGTCTTCGAACAAGATCTTAGCAGCGTCGCCATTGGAATAGTCCACTTCATTCAAGAGCAGAATGTCAGGTGCTACTAACTGGACAATCGTCGCGATCCGTTTGGCCTGTTCATCACCATTGCGAAGGTCTTTTACCAACTGCCCATCCGATTTCCGATTGAGTGCCGCATTGAACGTTGCGATACGAATGGCTCCTTTCGCGACTGGGGGCAATGCAATGCTGGAGGCGGTTTGAGCTGCGATGGGCGAAGAGAAGAAAGAACTGGACAAGGAAACGATGGACGCGATGACTGAGAATCGGCTATGAATTTTTGGCATGTTGATAATACGGTGATCTACTAGGCTCTGGCGAAATAGGTTCTCGAAATGGTTCCGAAGATAGCACAAGGTCAGAGCCTATCTTAGGTAATGGATGTTCTTTAGACAAACATTTGTCTTCGAATTCAAAACCCTGGTTCCTGAATTGATAGGCTAGGGGCGACGAAAACAAAACGGTGCCACCCACCTACTTGCGTTCACTTTCAAAATGCCGGACACGCCTAAGAACCAGAAAGTACAGTGCCATTCGTGCCAGGCGCCTGGCATGAGGCATTGATTGGGGCAAAAATATGGATGGGCAAAAATATGTCACTCGAAAAATGGCGTTCATTTTTCTGCCCTCAAATTTTTTTGCCCAAACAAGCTCGTTCTAGCCTCCCGCAAAAAAGCTAGGTTCCAGGCACCTGCCTTGCGTTAAAACTATTTCTTGGTAGTCAATTCAACAATTCCCATATCATTCGGTTTTCCAGCGCCCAGGCTTAGACTAAAGGTGGTGGTATTAGGGTCGGAATACTTCTTGTTCAGCTTGTCAGGGCCAGAGAAACTTCGCGACATCAAGTTAAACTCTTGCCAAGAAAAAGTAACGTTGTACTCGCCAGCAGGCGCTCCGTCTCCGTCGGCATAGGTAGAGATTCTAATTTTCCCAGCCGCGTCAGTAAATCCTTGCGGATAGGTAGGCTGCTTATTGTCTAGACCTGCTTTGTCATGAAGTGCTACTTGAATCTGTTCTACTGGTTTGCCATCCACCATCACCGTGCCCTTGATTTCGAAAACTTGTTTTTCGTTCGAGTTTCCGCTGCCACAACCGGCATTGAGCAGCGACAAGACCGATAAGGTGATTAAATATGAAATTCGCATTCCGTTGTTTTGAGTAAGCATTGAGGTTGCCTGTTTTGAATTCGATTTAACAAAAAGACAAGTGCGTTTTTGGCGAACGCACTTGTTTTGATTTTTGGATGCTAATTTGTTGCGAGCAAATCGAACAAAGGGATCAATTGTCTATCCCCGAAGCGATTTCACCCTTTCCGCTGGTGATTCTTGCTGCAAAGGTAAAAGGTTCGACGGAAGCAGAATTGAACTGAACTGAACCATCCGCCAAAACGAACATTGCACCTCCGGTATGGAAACTATGGAATCCGCCTCCTCGAATATTGGTGCAATTGATAGCGCATGGTCCCTGTGCAATCGGAAGGACAGTCGCACCACGAACTGCCCCACCTAGCCAATGTTCGCCGACAAGTGGATCGCCCCAACCTCCCCCATTTGTCTCGCTTATTGCAGTGGCAAAAGCCGCAGGCATAGTCAGTTGAATGGTTCCAGAATATAGCTTAGGTCCACCTGTTCGCTCACCCATGAGGAAGGTATTGCTAGTTCCGTCGGTGATGCGTGCAATCGTACTTCTCGGAGCCGTCTGGACGTTTTGTGCGGCAAGGGCTCCTCCTCGCGATCCGCCTGCATTCCCCGAATATGCGATGTTCGCGTAGGTTCCAAGAACTCCTGTAGTGACGCAGTAGTCGCTAGGAGCAGCTCGCCAAGTGGACGCTGCTAGGCCAGGCAAAGCGTTAGCAGGAACCCTTGCATTGTAAATCCGTTCCGTTCCACCTTCAGGAGCCGAGGGACAAAGGAACATCGGCAAAACAGTTGAAATCACCGCCACGTTCGCAACTCCCACTGGTCCACGCTCGTTGGCCGGGGAAACGGTCGAATCATATCGGGAGTAAAGAGCTGTTTGTTCCATGTAGGGCAACAAGCCAACAAGACCCGAATGTAAGTTATATGGCGGTACGGGGCCGCCTGCGTACCAGGCTGCCGGGAACGACTTAAACGCCGACTCGTAGTTGTGAAACGCTAATCCTAGCTGCTTCATGTTGTTGCTGCATTGCATCCGTCTAGCCGCTTCTCTGGCCGCCTGCACGGCAGGCAAAAGAAGTCCAACGAGAATTCCTATGATGGCTATCACCACCAATAGCTCGACAAGTGTAAAGCCCGTAAATCGCATTCTTCTTTTCATCATAAACCCGTTTCTTAACGACAAGATATAGAAAAATTTGCAAACCCACTTTTAAAAACTCGTCAGCAAAAACCAAACAATTCCAGTTTGTTGGAATAGCTCTTCCTGAATTCCAAAAGGATTTAACCAAGCTATCCAAAGCTTGGTCAACCCGACTACAACAGAATCAATCGCATTCTGATATCCTGCGACTACTTTCCCGTCAGGTCAATTTCCTTTGCTAACTCAGGTTCGTAACGGACCTGCGTTAAATCAATCCCTTTGAACGGCAGTTCATTGGGCGTAACCCGGACGGCCGTCGTCACCTTCAGCGGAAAAGCTGCGCCAACGTCATAGGTCAACTCGATAAAGCTGGCAGTCCATCCAGGCTGATCCAATGGCTTCGGAGCCACATAGGCACCGTCACTTCCAGCTTGTAGCTCCGTACTGACGAAGGCAGGTCCGATCGTCGTCAACCGAAAATCCCGAGCCTTAGAATTATTCGCTTGCCAGAGCAAAACGAGACTTGGTTTGGAAGTGCTTGTTGCTCGAATGCTTCCATCTTCCTCAAAAGTCCATGCGTACTCGGGCCGAGGTTTGCCCGTCGAGACCAGATGATAAAAAGCCGCGATGCTTTGAACGGCATCCGTATTCTTCAGTCCGTGATCTGCATTGGGTACATATCGAATCAGCTTTTCACCCGGAAGTTGATCGTAGTAAAATAGCGAGGAGTCCGGCAAAAAGAACTGGTCGCCACTTCCATTGACAATGTATTTGGGCATCTTCAATCGCCCTTTATAATAAAACGGATCTACCGTTTCGTAGAGCGATTGCATTCGCGGATGATCGAAGCGTTGCAATAACTTGTGTTGGTAGTAATTGCCAATTGCCTCCGACCAAAATCCATACGCCTCAGCATGATGACGCAATGATTTTTCTACGTTCACAACATCGATCACAATTGGCACCACAGCCTCGACCCTGTCGTCCGCAGCACCTGTCATCCAAGTTGTCCAACCTCTTTTGGAGGCTCCCCCAACAACAAATTTCTTTACGCTTCGCTTGCCACCAGCCTCAGAAGCAACAAACTCCGTGATGCAGTCCATCGCCCGAACGACGCTCTTGACCATCGGCAATCGCGGCAACCAAGTAGCATCCCCAGTCTCAAGGTACTGAGACCAAGCATAACCGATCAGATCATCTTCTGTGCGAGGCTGACCATCCTGGTGAAAAATCAGAGGCTGATTAGGGATATTCTTGATTTCCGCCACGATGCTTCCAGTTGCCTTTGAAATAGTGGCAGCAATCGCATCCGGGCCGTTCGGCATATTGCTTTCATGACTTCCACCGCCGACCAGCAAAAACACCCGATCGGTAATCACGGTTTCCGGCATGGTCACGACGAGCCAATGTTCCCAAACAGGTCGATTAACCTCTTTCTCCGTCAGCCACGTTTGCGTCTTGAGTTGGATCACCGCCGTGGTAAGCGGGCCATTAGAAAGAGTCTTTTCCAGTTTCCAAGAGTAGGTGGAATCCTCTTTAGCTACGTACTCATCAAGTACAGTTCGTTTGCTGCCTAGTGGCGGTTCCGCCATTCCAAGGCTACACAGACTACTCAATACTACCAACGACAACACGGCGGCAATTCGCTTCATCGATCTGTAATCCCCGAGAGAATAGGAGTAGGAAAGACGGAACTACTTAACTTAGCTATCTCCAATCATCAATGTCTAGTAGGGAAATGTTTTTTGTGGAAAAAAATTTGTTAGAATGTCTTGACCCAAAACGAGCGGGAACCCTGGAAAGGTGTCAGCACGATTTCAGTTGACTAAAATTCATTGCCAAACGGGCAGCCTTGCTTGACGCATCGCGGGATCGCCGAAAGCGAGGATTCACTTTGCGTTTCTTTAACGTACTCTAGCCAGTTTGCGCAGCGACTTGCCTGCCGAGCTGAAAGGAACACCTTGTCTTTTGCTGTTCCCCAAACCAACCGGGGCCACCCACCTTGAGCCAGGCTTGGATCCTGAAGGGATCGCAAATGGTAGCCGGGGGTTTGACCGCTAGGGCACACCCCCGGTCTTGTTCGCACACGATGTTTTCGATCCCGGAGGAGATCGCAGTCAATATCCGGGGGTGCCGCTTCGCTCAACCCCCGGCTACCTTCTATCACCCCTATCGGGGTAATGAGGCGATGATGCGTAACAACGAGGTTGTCGATCTCTTGAATCATGCTTGGGGCGGAAGATCGATCGAAGACCCATCGATTGGATTGTTAGCAATCGTTCCATCGAAACAAGTAACGCTCGACCCGACGAACGCTTCGCAATAGTTGGCCAAAATCTGGCTTGGATCCTGAAGGGATCGCATATGGTAGCCGGGGGTTTGCCCGCTAGGGCACACCCCCGGTCTCGTTCGCATGCGATGTTTTCGATCCCGGAGGAGATCGTAGACAATATCCGGGGGTGTCGCTTCGCTCAACCCCCGGCTACCTTCTGTCACCCCTATCGGGGTAATGAGGCGATGATGCGTGAAAACGAGGTTATCGATCTCTTGAGTAGGCTTGGGGCGAGCGGGGTGCAGAGTCCGTTGGATCTGATTTAGTGAGTTTAGAGCAAGATCAAGCGGTGCCAGGCCGCGCTGGCCGTCGAGCCCCATAGCTTTTCGTTGGGTTCACCTCAATCGGAAGCTACAACTGGAAGCTACAAGTTGTGCGCTCCGCCGAGATAAACTCGACGGAAGCTGATCAGTTGTCAGTTGTCAGTGGGCAGAAGACGACGGCGTGCTCGTGCTCGACCAGCGTGTTTCGAGTACGATGGAAAGACAAAATGCTCGATATCGAAAGGTGCTCGCGCGCGGTTCAGCTAGACCGGTTTGCTAGGTAATGCCAAAGTCGTGTGCTGGCTCGAATCCCTCGATAATAATCTTCCAAACAGAATTTTTCGTTGGGGCTGTGCGCTCCGTCGTCGTCCAGTCCCCAGCCTAGCAACAAAACATCTGCCCCCGTAGTCTCCACCATTTGAGCGACGATCGGGATGGAGCCCCCTTCACGGATTAACACCGGCTTGGTTTCAAAGCCCTCTTGGACCGCCTGCATGGCTCCTTGCATGAACTTCGAATGAGGGTTTGCCATGACGCCGCGACCCCCATGAAGATCGATCAATTCCACTCGAACGCCCGGCGGCGTATGCTCCGACAAGAACTGCTGAAGCTGCAACGTGACTTGCTTTGGGTCCTGGTTCGGTACAAGCCGGAAGCTAATCTTGGCTCCCATCCAGGATGGAATGATGGTCTTTCCCCCTTCCCCTTGATAACCGCCAATTAGCCCATGCACATCCAAAGTCGGCCTTGCCCAGCGACGCTCCAACGTGCTGTAGCCCACCTCCCCGGTCAATTCCGAAACACCCAGCTGGGCCGCAAACTGTTCATCGGAAAAGTTTAAGCCTTTCCACATCGCGCGTTCGGATTCCTCGAGTTCCACCACCGAATCATAAAAGCCGGGCAGCTGAATCTTGCCGTCCGGTGTTTTCATTTCAGTCAAAATTCGAGCCAGTGCCAATCCTGGATTGGTGACGGCACCGCCGAAGGAACCGGAATGCAGGTCGGCCTTCGGGCCATGGACGCGAATCTCGTAGTAGGCAATTCCCCGCAATCCATACGTAATGGCTGGTTGCCCTGGAGCGTATTGGGAGGAATCCGAAATGACAATGACATCGCACGCAAGCTTGGATTGAATGGAGGCCAGCTTTTCCTGCAACACCTGGCTTCCATTCTCTTCCTGCCCTTCGATCAAGAACTTGACCTGCAAAGGCAGTGCTTTTTCGACTTGAAGCCAAGCCAGGACGCTATGCACATGCGTCAGCATTTGTCCTTTGTCGTCGGTTGCACCGCGGGCGACAACGTTGCCGTTGCGAACGACGGGTTCAAATGGTGGGGAGTTCCACAGCTCGAGCGGATCCGCGGGTTGCACATCGTAATGCCCATAAACCAAGACAACCGGTTGCCCGGGAACCGCTTTGGTTTCTGCATACACCAAAGGTGGCCCATCCCCCGAGATCAATTCCGTGTGCAATCCACCTGCTTCAAGTTTGTCCTTTACCCATTTTGCTGCCATTTCCATTTCCGCTTTCTTGGAACTGTCGGCCGAGATGCTTGGGATCCTTAGCAATTCAAAGAGCTGTTCCAGGTGACTTTGCCGATTGTCCTGAAGATGACGGTCGAGCGATGAAAAATCTGCCATATTGGATTATGAGTTTTATACGTTTTGTTCTTGCCAAGACTACCCTGTCTACCTTTACAATATAGCACAGTGGTTTTGATTTTGAGGATCGCTCCAGTTGTTTCGCGCAGGATAGAATAGTCATGATGGATTCCAACGTCGCCGTCGAGGAACCCGTAGTTCGCCCTACCTCCCAAAAACCAAAAAACAAAAAGCAGCCACGGTATCACGTGATCCTTTGGGATGACCCTGAACATACATTCGAGTACGTGATCGAAATGATGCAGAACTTGTTCTACCTTCAGCCTGCTGCGGGTAAGAAGATCGCTGATGAAGTGGATCGCGCCGGTCGAGCCATTTGCCTGACCACCACTCGCGAGCACGCTGAACTCAAGAGGGATCAGATTCGTGGTTTCGGTCGTGATCCCTACAGTACAAAATCAACAGGCAGTATGGCGGCATCCATCGAACCAGAAGTTTAGCTGGAGTGCTTGTACCTGGTTTTACTTCTTGATCTTGGAAGCGGCTTGCACGATGGCCAAGAACGAATCCGCTTTCAAGGACGCTCCGCCGACCAACGCTCCGTCGATATTGGGTTGTCCCAATAGATCCATCGCGTTGTCGGCCTTCACGCTGCCGCCGTACTGAATAACGACCGACTGGGCGACCGTCTCGTTAAACAAGGTAGTCAGCAGTGCTCGAATGTCTGCGTGCACTTCTTCTGCTTGCGCTGGTGTTGCTGTCTTGCCCGTTCCGATCGCCCATACGGGTTCGTAAGCTAACACCGTTCGGCTCATTTGTTCTGCTGACAATCCGGCAAGCGAATGAGTGCATTGGCTACGAACAACCTGCTGTGTTTGATTCGCTTCGCGTTGTTCGAGTGTCTCGCCGATGCAAACGATGGGGGTTAGACCGGCTTTCAAGACAGCGTGAAGCTTGGTGTTCACGTCCTTGTTCGTCTCACCAAAGATTGCTCGACGTTCGCTGTGACCAAGAATAACGTACTTGCAACCCAAGTCATTCAGCATGCCGCAACTGATTTCTCCGGTGAAGGCACCTTCGGCTGCATGGTAGACATTCTGAGCTCCCACGTGCAGCGTGCTGCCTCGAAGAGCTGCACCCACGTCATGCAAGTAGACACTCGGGGGGCAGACGGCGACATCGACATTGGTATTTGCTTGCAAATGGTCCATCAATTGGTGAACCAGGGCTACCGAAGAATCTCGTAGAAGATTCATTTTCCAATTGCCAGCAATAAAAAACTTTCTCACGTGAACGACCTTTTGAAGCAGAAGTGCAATCGTACCGGCTCCTGTTCCAGCAACCGACGCCGAGGCGATTCGGCTGGCGAATTCCAAGTTCCGATTGAATTTTGGATGAATGGACAAATGGAAAGGATGTGCGAATTCGCAGAAATGTCAACCTCCAAGAAGGTTTGACTTGGATTCTGCACCGTTTGACCTGGATTCCGCAGGGTGGAGTTTGCTACCGTCGAAAAAAATCTGCCGATCTCATTCCGCTAGGCAGATTCCAAAGATCCTACCCAGAACAAGGGAAATCATGATGCGAAAGATCGCAGTTCTCAATCAAAAAGGTGGCGTTGGCAAGACGACCACCGCCGTGAATTTAGCTGCAGGACTGGCCCAATGCGGCAAAAAAGTTTGTGTCTTGGATCTCGATCCTCAAGCGCACGCTTCGTTGCATTTGGGGCTGACGCTCGGAGAGAATGAACCCAGCATTTACGATTTGCTGTGCGGGGATGCATTGCTGTCAGATGTGCGTCGATGGGTGCTTCCCAATTTGGCGATCGTGCCTGCGAGCTTGGACTTGGCAGCTGCCGAAATGGAGCTTGCTGGCGAGGTCGGTCGCGAAGTCATTCTCAAGGACCGCATTGAAATGGATTCGTCGGACTTTGATTTCATGATTCTGGATTGCCCACCCTCGTTGGGAGTCTTAACGTTGAACGCATTGACGGCGGTGGATGAAGTCTTTCTGCCATTGCAACCACACTTTCTTGCGTTGCATGGGCTAAGCAAATTGCTTCGAACCATCGAGCTCGTTGCGAAACGACTCAATCCACAACTCCGTTTGGAAGGGATTGTATTGTGCATGTACGAATCGGGGACAAGGCTCGCAGCAGAAGTGAGTCGCGATGTCGAAGAGTTTCTCAAGGTCAGTACAGCCCAAAGCCCTGTCTGGGCTCGGGCAAAGTTTTTCCAAACCAAGATTCGACGCAACATTCGACTTGCAGAAGCACCAAGCTTTGGTCAGTCCATATTCGCTTATGCCCCCAATAGTCATGGATCGGAAGACTATATGTCGCTCGCCTACGAAGTGCTAGCCTCCAATCCTGCAGAAACAAACGACCTGATTGAAGCAGTAGCAAGCCGATAGTTATCAATGGAGCGAGTCCGAACATGTCAACGAAGAATTGCGGTCAGCCCTGGTTGTTGCGAAAATCCAACTGGCACAGAACCACCGAAAGTCTGCGGCGTCTAAGCTGCGGCTGGATTGTTGTTGGTGCATTGTTGTCGCAAGGGTGCCAAGGGCTCGGGCTGCGGTCTCAGGATGATGTTGCATTTCTGAACGAAGAGGAGGACGATTGGTACTACCCCAACCAATCTTCCAGCAAGATTCCTCGACCAAGCCTTGCGGACCTTGGTTCGAAAGCGGGCAAAGAGGGGCGAAGTCGCTACCTCCAGAAATCAGCACCGATCAAGTCTCGTTACGCTCAACAAGAATCAGACCCATCTGCCTTAGCCGCAAATAGTTCTGCATCCGATCGCGAACCTAGCTTAGTTGCCTACGGCCCAAGCTCAGACAACTCAAGCGAAGGTAAGCTAACAGCCAGTCCCACCCTGTTGGACACTCATCAGTCCGAGGTGGATGTGGAAGGAGCGCTGGAGTCGTTGCCACCTGCGTATCGAGATATTCTTCGGAAGCAACTTGCGGTGGTTCAGTCCGGATCCATGAAGAATCGCCCCGAAGAAACGATTGCGAAAGCCACCTCGACCGAGAAACCGGCGCTGGAGCAAGAGACCTCGTCGCCAATCGAACTTCTGCCGAAAACGGAACTTGCATCGAGCCCAGAAACCGCAATGCGAGGAAACACCGCCCCAATCGTCGGCTCTAAAACGGGAATTGCAGCTACTGATTCGTCACCGAAAAAAGGTGTATCGATTCGAATGAACGATGCTGAGCCTGTTTCATCGAAGTTGGAAACTCAGTTGGCAGAGGCGGCAAAAGCCGAAGGCAATGTGGTGCAGGCATCCACCGCGAGCGCAGATGCATCGTCAGCCACTGTCGCGTTGGCATCAGTCGCAATTCCTTCCGTTCCACCACCCGCAGCCACCACTTGGAAGCAAGGTGTTGGGCAAGCGATCGAGCTGTTAGAGAAACAAATCAAAGAAACACCTTCTAACGACGAAAGCCTGTTGCTAAGCCAGGAGATGACGCTGAGAATGCTGTATGTGTCCCAGCGGCGACTGGACGATGCATTGCGTCCGATCCCACTTTTGAATGGGAACGAAAGCGAGCAACAGTTTGTGCATCATCAAATGCTCGCCCTGTACGAAGCCAGCAACCCAGACGCGATGCCTGTCCGTTCGCGACATTGGTCGATCGTCATGAATTCTCAGCGTGAAGCGACCAATCATTTGGCGGCGGCGAGCAATCTGGAAGTCAAATCTCTTGCGTTTTGTACTGAAGTAGAACGGTACGGGGTTGTCACGAAGTTCCCGAAGACTCAATTTCAAGCGGACCAAGAAGTCTTGTTGTACTGTGAAATTGAGAATGTGGCAGCCGAAAAAGTTCGCAATGGATTTGAAACACAGCTTCAAGGAAGTTACGAGATTATGGACTCGCAAGGGCGAAAGATTGCTGACCAGCTATTGCCGATGGAGCCTGAGCTGTGTCAGAACCATCGCCGCGATTACTTTATCGTCTACAAGATTTACATGCCTCCTCAGATCGCAATTGGCAATTATCAAATGCGACTGACGATTGAAGACATGAAGGCCCGTAAGTTCGGGCAAAGCCAACTTGAATTTTCCATCAAGAAATAGTTGCATCTACCCCTGAATAAGCCAGAATGCTTTTCGAGGGGGTTGCGCGACAAGAGTTGGGGGGACGTTCCGTCTCATTCTCCAAGCATCTAGGCCGTCGTTCTCGCTTCTCAACGGCTTTATTCCTACGGCGTCACCTAGCGCTTACTCGTTCTTTGGAACCATCGCATTATGCAAGATGAATCGATTGACAAAGGTTGGCTTCTTCATTCGCCCGAACGTTCGTTATCGTGGGGCCGCAATGCAGACCGCAACCCAATCGCTGCAGCAACCCTGCGTCAGTATATCTACATGCAGATGGCCGCTTCCGACTTAGTTTTAGATGAAGAAGCTAAAAGTCGTGTCGACTTGCCCGACGGGCTTCTTGCAAACTTGGAAGAAAAGAACCGTCTTCTTTCTCAGTTGCGGGCTCCGATCGATCATCGGATCGAGGAATTTCTTCATCGCTACTTTGTAGATTGTTCACTTGAAACCGCTCTCCAGTTGCCGCACTCGACGCTCGTGCTGGACCACCATGGGCTAGCGAGACAGCTGAGCTTGCCCGATGGAGGAGATCGATTCCAAAATGATCTTCTCAATTCCTATCGGGTTGCCAATGGGGTGCTGCACAACCCTCGGACCGATCGCCGAACGACTCAAGGGACATTTCACGTTACCGAAGGTGGATTGCCGATTGCGGGGGACAAGCGCGCCGTGCCGAAATCTGCTTTTGCGAAGATGTTTCAAGCCGCGATGCAGCCGCCTGATACACTGATGGATTTGCCCTTTACCCAGTCCAATTCGATGCCGGCAAAAACGTTTGTGTCCTTGCTTATTCGACCGTTAGTATGTCCGGAGGTTGCGGGATATTGCCCACATAAGTCGATGGAGATTCGATTCTTTGCCCCGGGCGGTCTGGTGAGCAACCTTGATTTCGTCGAATCCATTTTTGGAAATTCAGGCGATCCGCTTGTGCCTGAAAATGATGCGGCGCTCGACTGCGCACATTGGTCTGGGCACACGGGGTGTGTCATCTTGGCTCCTCATTTGACCGAACTGACCAAGAAGGAACTGGGCTTGCCCCACGTCCAACAAGCGACCGAGCGTCAAAAGCGTGATCGGATGTGTTGGGAAGATCCTTCCGAAAAATATAATGATGGACAGGCTTTTAAGATTACTTGCCGGGATTCCAGCGGCGTGATTGTGACTCTGATTGCAGACAATTACTACGGTTATTGCAAGAAGGAGGTGAAGACGCAGATAAGTTATGCGGCGAACCTTCTCGGGAATGTGGAAGAGGAACATGCAGGTGGAACTCTTGCTTTTGTCTCGCACAATCTGGGGGAAGAATTCCAGTGGGATTCACGCCGGTACAACGGTCGAACCTTCAAAGATGTCGCAAAAGACTATGCTGATTTTGTGGACGTGCAGCCTGAAGGCTACGGCATCGATCGTCAGTATCCTAATCTAATCTACGTTCGCGAAGACGCTTTCGCTTCGTTGTACGATCGAACCATTCGATGGTCCATCGATGGTAATGACTATTCCATTGCGTTGGAACAAAACAAAATCTACATGGCTCCCAGTGGCTACAAAGTGCAGATGGAAAAGCATCCCTTTGCGCCGTCGTGGCGATTGATCGGGACGGGAGGCGAAGGAACGGTTTGCCATAAACCCTGTACGGTCAGTGGCGGTGGCAAAAGCGAAATTTGCAAGTCGCTTCGTGACTACATGCAAGGCGGGCCTATCTTCGTTGCCGATATCGATAGCGATTTCGATCAACTTCAAGCCTTGTTTGAACATGATTATTCCGACCGATGGCGCGAGGATTCCACTGAAAAACCAGCCTATGGAAAGCGGGATAGTCGAAAGGTGTTGGACCCCGATCGCACTTTGGGAAGCGTCATCAAACTGCTCACTCCATCCCGCGAGTATACGGATGCGTACAACACTTGGCTCAAGAGTATTCCGACTCATTTGTACGCCATGGCCTTTATCATCAAGCGTTTCTGCAAGCCGGAATGGAACGGCAATTGGAGACAGCATTTCGGTGTGGATGTGGTCAATGGCGACAATGGACACGAGCTCAAATTTGGGAACCGTAAACTAGTTGGCATGTATCTACGAGTGGGCCTGGACCCACTCGGGCGATGGCGGATGTACAAGCTTCGACAGGACTTTGCCGCCGCCGCCAAGATTCAGTTGGAGGACGATATCACCGCTAGCGTAGTGGTCCCCAAACGCTTTCTTCCCACGTTGCCTGAAGGCAAAGACTTTCCGGCGGAGCGAAGTTACAAGTTTGTCGCTAATTGTGAGTATCGCTTGTTTCAACGCCCCGACGATGCAGTCCATCGTGGATTGGACAAGCAAACGGAAAAGGACATTGCGGATGTTGGCAACTTCTTCTGTAATTTTGAGCCTCTGGCGCGCAAGACTATCGAGCAAGAGATCTCGAACATCATCGATTTTGAACAATACTCTGCGCCGATGCGAGATAGGCTGACGAGCTTTATGGCGAGCAAGCAAGAGTTTGTTGTCTCATCGGCCCAGCCGCGTTGGGTGGACGGCAAGCCTTCCAAGAATCCTCGTTATCTTCAAGACCGCCCCGATTTGCTCGATCCATTCGACCGCTACGTAGCTTTTCGTGGTATTCAACTGTATCGCGCAACACCCGCCAATGCACCGGTTCCGATTCCTGTCGGATCGATCTTGTCTGGTCGACGCAACAATCCACCGGAACTGAAGGTGGGGATTCGGTCACTGGCAGTGTTTGGACCGATTCATTATCAAGAGCTTCCGGAATTGGTGATGGATTACGTCTGTTCGCTAACAGGCAAGAGCCCGTCAACAACTGGGGCTGGCAGCGAAGGTGCGCTTACCAAAGGTCCGTTCAATGCGCTGAACATGTGCTACGACCTGAACACGTCGATCGTCAGTATGATCCTGACCGGCTTAGGCGGATACAGTACCGCTGCGGGTCACATCGGCCCCGAGATTGAAGTCGGACACGACATCAGTATGTTTGTGCCTGAGATTTGGTGTCGGTTGCGCCCTGAAGAGCGTGAGCCTGATTTCTTGATTCGCAGTGGGTTGCTTGAAAAACTGGAAGACTTCGAGCATGAAGGGGTTCTTATACCCGCTAGTCGGTTGGGATATCGAATCACTTCTCGGTTTGTGAGACGTTACTTCGGTCGCGTCTTTGATAATCCTAGCAAGGTTTTCGACGAACGAATTCTTTGTCCTGAGAAGCAAGATATGGATTCGTACGCAGACGGAATCTTGCATATCGCGGAAGCTCAAAAGCGAGTAGCTGAAGTGTATTTGCACGATGGAAGTTTCGAATTAGCATGCCCACCGTTGCAAGCAATTCTCAAAATCATGGCGGAAGGGGCCTGGAACGGGTTCTCGTTGAGCTCTCCTGCAGTACGTTCGCTATTTACTCGGGAGAACTTGATGCAAAGCGATTGGTACCGATCCCGGTTGCAATGCAAACAACGCGTGGACATAGCATTGTGGACTCGCCATGTGGCCTACTTGGAAGAGTACTGCGGCCGGCCAACCCATAGTGCCGTCACCAAACGTCTTGGTCTGCAAAAGCAACTGCAATTAGCCAAGGCTCAACTTCAGGCATGTTCCCAACCGACATACCTTGATACGCTAGTTGGATGCTTGGGGGTGGATCCCGCCACGCAGTTTGTTGCGAGTCAAACGCGAAAATAAACGAGGCGTTTGGCACAAACGTTGCATAGATGGCTCCGTGGGCTCAGCTCCCATGGAAGCTTATTCTCGCATCGAAGGAAAAACAACGTGAGTGCCGAAACTCAACTTTACAAAAAAGTCCTAGTGGCATGCGATTTTTCACGTCATGCTCGAATTGCCTTTGCAAGAGCGGTTGAGATTGCGCAGGCATCCAACGCAAAATTGCTTGTTGCCCATTGTGTTTCCGATCTAGCTATCATGCCAACCGCATCCGAGCTTGGCGGCCCTTTCTACGACTACGCCGTCATGCAAGAGGAGTTGCGGCAAGATGCTGTTATCAACTTGGAAAAGCTGATTCAAGACACCGGAACGGACGGACTGAAAGTTGAAGCCCGAGTCGCTGTAGGATCGCCCCACATCGCCATCTCCGATCTGGTGGAGCAAGAAAAGATCGATCTCGTTGTTACCGGGCGAAGCGGGCATTCTGGCTGGGAACAGTTTCTCTTGGGGAGCACTTCGCGAGGGTTGATCACGCGTTGCACGTGCTCTGTCCTGGCCACGAGCGATGAAACGCCAAGGAAACCGAAGTCGATTTTGCTGTGTACCGACTTTTCAGAATCCTCTCTCGTCGCTGCGCAAGAAGGACTTTCTTTAGCAAAACAGTTGGGGGCGGACGTTCACCTTTTGCACGTGATCGACGATGGGGACATTCCAAAAATCATGTCCTTCCCAAAATCGGATGCCGAAATTATGCGAAGCGCGGTGCGTGAAAAAGCCGAGCAAAATCTTAAGCAATTCATTGCAACCCTAGCCCCAGGTGGACAAGCCATCTTTTCGCATGTTCGCAATGGGATTGCCTGGAAAGAAATTTGCCAATGCGCGAAAGAGACCAAGGTTGATCTCGTCGTGATTGGCAATGTAGGTCGCAACGGACTTTCGGGCTTAGTGCTGGGTAACACCGCAGATCGAGTGCTGAGTCATTCGAAGCTCAGTGTCCTTGCTGTGAAGCATTCGCGATAACGCGGCTAGCGCCCGCGGCTCACCAAAGTGACAAGCTAATTACCTATCGAAGCAACGGACATTGCGTATGTACTTAACCACTGCCACACGAAGCGAGACATTCTGACACACTTGGCACATGTGCCTACAAGGAGGTCCCTTCCAGAAACGCCTCTTGGCGATGGAATCGCAAAAGATTTTCAACGGTCACTCGCGCGATTTCCGAGAGCGCTTCTTGAGTCAAGAACGCTTGGTGTGAAGTAATCAAGACGTTGGGGAAAATCAGTAACTGCGAGAGTTCTTGATCCTGAGGAACAATCCCTGAAAGATCGTGAAAGAAGACTCCTTCTTCTTCTTCATAAACATCCAGAGCAACCCCGCCCACTTGTCCTGTCTTGATGGCGGCGATCAAGGCTGTCGTTTCAATCAATTTGCCTCGACTGGTGTTGACCAAGTAGACGCCTCGTTTGGTCCTAGCCAAGGTGGTCGAGTTGATCAAGTGCTTGGTTTCCGGCGTCAGAGGCAAATGCAACGACAGAACGTCCGATTGACTAAAGAGGTCTTCCAGCGATGTGTATCGCACTCCATAGGTGTTTGCCCAAGCCGAATTCGGAAATGGGTCGTACGCGATCACGTTTGCACCAAAGCCTCGAAAGATCTGCGCCGTAATCTGGCCGATCCTGCCGGTTCCAATGATCCCAATCGTCTTGCCAAAGATATCGAACCCTACCAAACCATTGATCGAAAAATTTAGCTCGCGAACACGATTGTAGGCACGGTGGATTTTTCGGTTCAAGGTCATCAGCAAACCGACTGTATGCTCTGCAACGGCATGCGGCGAGTAGGCAGGCACCCTGACGATCGACAGTCCCAGTTCTCTAGCAGCAACCAAGTCTACATTGTTAAACCCGGCACAACGCAAGGCAACTAATCGGACGCCTTGTTTAGCCAAGGACTGCAGGGTTGGCCGATCGGCCAAATCATTCACGAAGATGCACACGGCTTGGGAACCGTCTGCAATCTTGGCCGTCTCCGGGGTTAGCCGAGACTCTTGAAAGTTCCAGTCCACTTGCGATGAACCAACGGCCGATTGAAGGTATTCGCGGTCATACGGCTTGCTGTCAAATACGATCGTTTTCATGGGCGTAGCGCCACAGTAACTTCGGAAGAGTAAATTGAATTTCGATCACCTCGTTCACTCAATGTCTTTTTGATGCACTCCAGAGATCGTTCTACTTTCCCTTCGAATAGTACTTTCTCGCCCGAGGTAATCTTGATCGGTTGATCGAAGTCGATCATGGAATCATTGAATCGCAAGGTGATCTTATCGACATCTTGAGACTGGACATCGAACGTCTGACCAGCTCGGTTCGCAATCACCAACGCCCGTTCGCGAATATCGGTTGGTTCCACCGCGAGCCAGTAAAATCGCTTTTGTACAACGTCGTCTTGTTTCCAGACGATGCGACTTGGAAATGGATCGCGAGTGTACTGTGCCATCCATGGGATGGCTTGAGCATCTTTGCGATCCATCCAATGCCCTTTGCCTTCGTGAATTTTCACGAAATGCACGTAACCCTTTGGATCTTGCTTTTGCAAGTCCTCTAGCTTCACAGCCCATTCGGCTGCAATTTTGTTACGGTTGTAAGCGGTATCGTTGCCGCCCATGTGAAGCGTGAACGGCAGGTTTCTTAGGCCCAGAGGAGACGTTTCATTGGGATGCCCCGCCATCATGGAAGCAGCGGCAAGTCGATCGGCCATGCGCGGTGCTAATTGATAGACACCGTCCCCGCCCGCCGAATACCCCATGATATAGACTCGGTTCGGATCGACGTCCTCGAATACGATACAATTCTCGATCAGGCGGTCAAAGAACTGATCGATGTGAGACTGATGCCACAGGTCCCATGTGTCTGTTGGAGCTCGGGGCACGACGTACACCCCCTCTTCGAGTTTGTAGAGCTTTTTCTGATTGTCCCATTGCTGATTGTTCACATGGGAAGGTGCACCCCCGCCGCCATGCATGGAAATGTACATGCTGCGTCCTGTTTCAGGCTTCTCGCCGAATACTTCTGTGGAAAACGGCATCTTCAGCTTGTTCATCACGATCTCTTGCGATTTCATTTCATCGGCTCGTGATTCGCGAATGCTTGCCACGTGTTCTTGCCACAGTTTCTGCAAGGCTTCTTCTGCTTCCGCTTTCGTCAACGAATCGGTTGCAGTAACTTTCGCAGAGACAAACCGAGTTGCTGAAGATATTGCAGCGACTTTGGGAGGAAGTTCTAAAGTGATGGTCTTCCCAGAGTTCGGGCTAGGAAACGTCTGTTTGATCACCCTGCCCCCTTCGGAAGCTTCGATCGAAAATTCTTGATCCATGGGAAGATAGAATTGCAAATGATCGTTTGCGTCGAATCGTTCATCTTTGGATTGACCAGCCGATAGTTCTTTGCCAGCTTGGTCAAGAATCCTAATCTTCGCTGCGACTCGTTGACCAACGTTCGCATCGAGCACACGAACCATGACCAACGATTTGCCTTCCGGTGTTTTGACTCCAAGCTGAGTGTATCGATCTGTTACGTTGACAGCCTTGATGTAGTCAATGGAACGGTCCCAAACGAGCGGAAACTTGAGGGGCGTCTTTTGAAAGCTAACCGCATAAATTGCATTCATCACGGAGTCTCGTTTTGCGGTAGCCGCTCGACCAATGAACCAAGCCTGATCCAAAGCCTCGCCCGAAGGTTCTGCGGCCCCCGTAAAGTGCCAACCGTCATCCCAAACTTCTACCCAGGAATGGTTGCCGCTATTGTCCGACCATAAAGGTGTACCAACGAATCGAGCTGGAATGCCCACCGCTCGGCATGCATCGATCAAAAGGATCGACAATCCAGTACAAGACGCCAGTCCCGATTTGATGGATTCCGTTGGGTTCTGATCGGCTTTCGCTCTTTGAGTCGAATACTTTACCTTAACCAATGGAAACAGTTTCTGGTTCAACATGGCGGCTGCTTGGGATGGGCTGGTTGCCCCTTCAATCAAGGGCAAGAACCTTGCTCGAAAATCCTTCCGCCACGGTTCGCGTCCTTCGTTGATGTTTGCGTAAGGCAAAATGTTATTGAGGAAGATGTCGGTAGGAATTTGGTCTTTCCAGGGGGACTCGTTCAGGGCTTGGTAGGAAAGCTGGACATTCTCCGTCAAGAAATCGGTCGTCAGCGACTTCAGATCGCGATCTGGCATGTTGGCGATTAAAAACTCCATCGCTTCCAGTTGCTCCGGGGCAACTTGCGTTAACGCCGATTCTAAATTCTTACGATTCTCTCCGGATCGCCCGAGTGCTTCCTGAACCAGCTTGTCGTCCATCTGGGACCACAATTTGGAGTCTTGTCGAACAAACCAAGTTCTCTTTGTTCCGTCTTCTGTTTTTTGAACAAGCGAAGCGGTATACCCTTCTGAATTCGCTTGCATGCGGGCCGATTCGGAGCTCGGTGATTTGGGTTCGAAATCGAGCGCCTTCCAATCCGCAGCCCATTGGCCATTCTTTTCTCGAAACGCGCGTTGCCGATGATAGACTTCCATGAGATTGTCGCGGATCGTGAGGCTTTCATCGTGCGCGAACGAGCGTTGGTTCGCTTCATCGCTGGTGAATTCGACAAAGCCCCAGCGTTCAGGTCGATGCATATCGATAATGCCTTGGGGTGACCATACCCAGTTATCTTCTTTAGTCTTGGGCACTTTTTGGTACTTGCCGTCCACAACGTCAAATTGCCATTCCACCCGTGAGAAACCAAATCGCCATTGATCGCCATCGCGAGGTGGCAGGGAGTAGCCGGGGTGTTTCGGAAAAGCCTTCCAAGGAATCGCGATCTCAAGACTCCAAAACGAATCGACATCCGACGGGTCGTTGATTGTTCCTTCCAGGTGAACTGCTGACTTCAGCCCCTGAAATTCCCAACTGTTGTCAGCCACTCCTCCGTCTTTGTAGGGTTTTGGTAAGAACAGATCCCACGTTGTATTCAAAGCGTTCATTTCAAATTCGTAGTACGCATGGTTGTCCCCATCGGGGTCGATGAATACCTCGAAGTCGTTGTCTTGGAAAATCACTTCATCATGCTTGGTGATCGTGCCTTGGATATGCTGTTCGGAAATTTCAGCCGCGATGTAAACATAGTCCGCGTCCCACAGCATCTTGGCTCGTGTTCGCTGACGAGGTTTTGGGCGTAGATCCGCTTCGATGTCATTAAAGTCGTTGGTCCAGGGAGCCGACTTCCAACTGGCTTCGTCGAGCTTCCCATCCAGAACGATTGGGGACTTTGTCGCGGCGCAGACGTACCCTTGTGGGGTGATGCCTTTCATGTTGTCCCAATCGCCGCTCGAACCCGCTTGCAACGAAGAGCTGTTAACCAAAAGCAAAGTCGACAGAGTGCATGCAGCAGCAATCCTGCTCATGGCGATGGACATGGACACGCTTGTCAAACCAAGTGCCTGATGCGAATGACGCATAAATTTCATCTTCCAATGCCTTCGGTATAGGTAATGTTCAGTATTCATAAATAGGAATTAAAAATTTCTTTTAACGATCGAATGATGGCTGGTGTGGGTAGGTTGGAGCTAGCGGGTTGCAACGAGTCGGAACGAAAGGAGCCATGCAGCTGGTTGCAACCTGTGAGAGTCAGGATGTCCAACGCATTCGAACGGCCAATCCCGCCCGCTGGAAGTATCTCGATCCGGCCACGGGACCAATCCACCAGATCCTTGAGTGCTGCAACGCCTTCCATTGCAGTCGCAGGTCCCCCGCTGGTCAAGATTCGATCAAAGCCTAGTTGAACGAGCAAGTCCAGTTCCTGGCTTGGATTGTTCACCGAGTCAAAGGCTCGATGCATGACCCACTCGCAATCCAATGGTAAGCTAGTCAGTGAATGCAAAAAGTCGAAGTCTAGCGAATTGTCTGTACGCAGGCCACCAATCGCAATCGCGTCTGCCCCCAGTTCGACCGCTTGGCAGGACTCGGAAAGCATCTGCGCCTTCTGGGACGCGTCGAAGTAAAAATCCCCGTCGCGACAGCGAATCAAAACGACTAAGGGGACGGAAATTGCGGCCCGGACGGATCGAATGAGTTGGATGTTAGGTGATACGCCGCCCACCGACAACCGCTCGCTCAGTTCAATTCGGTCAGCTCCCGAATCCACCGCCATTAAGGCAGCATCCAGCGAATCTACGCACACCTCAATCATGGTCGAACACCTAAATCATTATTGGGCACCTTCCCATAGCGAGTTGCTGCGATGCCAATCTAGCCTACAATCTTAATTCAGCCATCTAGCTCTGTCGACGACAGAATCGACTTTCGACTTGTCACCACGCAACTGCTGTAACATGGCATTGTGCTTGATCGTAGCGAACCTGATCCTTTCAGGCATGGTCCATTGGATTTTCTCCTCGATTGCAAAGCACTATGCAGACAACCAACAAGTCCAACACCCTCAAAATTCTATTGGGGCTGGCAGTTATTTATGTCGTTTGGGGGTCGACCTATCTCGCAATTCGTGTTGCAGTGGAAACGATTCCTCCCTTTTTCATGGCCAGTAGTCGGTTCTTGGTGGGGGGAGTCTTGGTTGCGAGCACGCTTTGGCTTCTGCAGGGATTTCATTTGACGAAGCGACAGTGGTTCGACAACGCGATTGTCGGTGGGTTCATGATCTTGGGCGGAAACGGATTGGTCTCCTGGGCCGAAACCTCGATCCCCTCCGGAATTGCCACATTGATTGTTTCGATGAACCCTCTTTTTTTCGTGCTGGGCGAATGGGCAGTGGCTGCGTTCCGGAAAGATCCTCATTCTAGCTCGCACCCGAACTGGCTTACTTTTGTCGGGCTGGGATTGGGGACTGCGGGGCTGCTGATCCTGATTGGCCCAGCGTTCCTATCCGTTTCGGAAGAGCCACTGGAGCCCTTGCCGGTGATCGCTCTGGTCATGGCATGCCTGTGTTGGACGATCGGATCGCTTTATAGCCGCTACTCCAAAAATGCGGCCGACCCATTCACAGGCTCCGCCGCTCAAATGCTTTGTGGCGGATTGTGGTTACTGATTGTCAGTGTTCTGCTGGGAGAGGTTCAGAACTTTTCACCAGGCATGGTGTCGTTTGAATCGATTTACGCTTGGCTTTACCTGGTGGTAGCTGGCTCGCTGATCGCATTTCCAATCTTCGTATGGCTGATGAAGCACGGATCGCCAACCGTTGTTTCCACCTATGCCTACGTCAATCCGGTTGTGGCCGTGATTCTAGGTTGGTGGATCATGAACGAAAGAATTGATGCGAGGATCGTCAGTGCTTCGGCGGCAATCGTTGCTGGGGTCGCACTGATTTCTTACTCCAAGCACTCGCTCAAGGCACCCGTTGCGCCCGAGTCGCCTGTTGCGCCCGAGGTATCTGTTGAGCCCGAGGCTTGACGAGCATGCAGTGTTAACACCTTGCTATCAAGCCGTTGGTTCAATGCTTCGTTCGTGTTACTTCTCGTACTCGTACTCAGCATCGCGGTACTCGCACTCGACCGATCCCGCGCGTGGCGATCAAGGCCGTTTAGCGCTTTCATAATTCGGTATGAAGTCGCGAAATGTTCGATTGCAAGTCAGTATACGTCTAGTCGCTCGTGGTCGAAGATCGACTGTGTCACTAGCGTTTTTTCGAGTACGAGTACCATTTCATTGAATGCTAGAACACCAAAGCGGTGTCCGGTCGGGTCGAGCCCGAACCGGACAGCACTGGATGGGTCGGAACCAGACAACCTTGTGGTAGCAAATACAGCTAATGGTTAATTTCACTCAAAGACTTGTGCCGACGTGCTTAGTACGAATACAAGGAAATCCGATCCAATGCACGAACCTCCAAACTAGGCCGCTCTTCGCATCGAGTAGTCCGGCATGATCTTGCCCGAAGGTAGGTTAGCGATACCTTCTTGAGCGCGCGACAGTCGACGCTGGATCGTCTCGACGAAAGCGCGATTCTTGACGCCCAATACCCAGCCCAGTCGCTCGGCAACGGTCTTGGGGCTCATCAGCCCGCTCGCCAAATGGCCAAGTCTTCGAGCCACGGAATCAATCACGACGCCACTGTTTTCGATGGTTGCATAGGCACAAGCAAGTTGTCCGCATGCGTGCCCAATCTCGTAGCCCGATTCTTGACCGGACACAACCTGCCGCGAACCTTGAATCCCAACGCTCTCTGCGATTGCGATTTCTGCTCCCAGTGCAGACAGCAATAGCCCCATTTCGACTTCTGCGATCTCGCGTGTCGACCGCTCCATCCACCCCCCAAGAGCTTCCAGAAATCGTTTCCGCATGATGCTGCCTACCATCAAGGGGCTTCCAACTTCCGCCATGTTTCCGGTTACTCGGCGATGTGGCAATGAGGAAGCTGAAAGTCCTGTAACGATTTCGTTCGAATCGGCGCAGGCAATCGGCTGGCATACGACCTCGACCGACCCTTGTTCCAAAATCTCCAATGCTTCATCGTACCAACCTTCCACTACCACAGCCCCCGGGCTGAGCACCTGGATGTAAGGTGAACGCGCCGAAGCAATGGCCAGGTTCAGTTGCGACGTAAGACTCGTCCCTCGCTTGGTTTCAACCAAGACTGCTTCATCTTGACTGAGCCCGTACGGGTCCGTGTAACTTCCATCGTGTACGATGACCAGTTCGAGACTTCGCCCCCGATTTTCCAAGATGGAAACGAGAGTTTGTTCAAGTCCAGAATCATCTTGAAGATGAGGAACAATGATCGAGAGGCGCGGCACTGCTATAGTCTCCGGCAATTCGCAAAGAGGCGGACAAAACGGCTTTGACGAATGAAGGATCGACCAGATCACTGGCCCAGTTCATCGAAAGAGGCGTTTGCCTGTTAGCGAATTTAGGATGACTTTGACGCTTAGGCGACCGGCAGCAGTTCCGCTTGGAATTGTTCTTTGCAAGCATCCAAGACATTCTGCACGACTTCGTCCGCTTGCTCGCCGGTCAACGTTTGTGTCGAGCTTCGCAAATGAAGACTCAGTAGAATTCGCTTCTTCCCTTGACCGTCTTTGGCTGGGTCGCGATAGATTTCAAGAAACACCACGTTGATGCATAAGCTGCCTGCAGCCTTTTGAATGCTGCTTGAAAGCGATTGCCACTGCAGAGACTCGTCAACGATCAGATTCAGATCGCGCTCGATCGTCGGAAACGGAACAATAGGTTGCAGTTGAGGTACAAGCCGAGCATAGGTTTGCAACAAATCTAGATTTAGCTCCCCAACCGTGTTCGATGCGTCCAGCTTTGTTCCATCAACAATCGATCGCGATGGCTTACCAAACCACGCTAGCATTTGTCCGTCCACAAGCCATGACATCCCGCTATTGGCAGCCAAGTAATCCCAGCTTACCGGTTGCTTGGTGATTCGGGTCGCTAAAAAATCAGGGCCGCAAACGCGATCCAGAATCTCTTCGAGAAGGCCAGCCACCGTGCGCAGTTCGGCTGGTCCGATCATTCCTAGGTTAAATTGTTCCGTGGG